>NZ_DASSTI010000129.1:0-48229 GCF_035708005.1 Segeticoccus sp.
CGCACGGCCGTGTGGTGTCGCGCGTCGAGACGTCGGTCAAGCACCGTCCCGAGCGCCCGGGCGACCTCCTCACCGTGCTCGACGACCGGATCTTGATGCCGGCACCGTTCCACGAGCTGCTGTCGTTCGGCGACCTGATCCTCGCGGTCGGTCTCGTCGACGTGTGCTTCTGGGCCAGCCGGCGTGACGAGGACGCGTGGGAGAGCGTCTTCGCCGCGCCGTACGCGCCGGCGCGCCGGACGAGCACCCGCAACGCGGACACGCCCACGCCGCGCGTCCCGGTCCCCGCGCCGTCACCGTCGTACAGCACGCCACCGGCACGGCCGAGGACACCACGCCGCGAGATCGTTCTCGACGCGCTCGACGAGGCGACGCTACGAGCGGAACGCGCGGACGCGGCGGGGTGGCTCGCGACGCCCTAACCGCGCGACACCGCGCGCTCGAGCGCGTCGAGCGCCCGCCCGTCGTAGACGTAGCCGGGACCAGAGTGGAGTGCTTCGAGCGCGGCACGCGACCGCGACGCGTCGCCCGCGGTCAGCTCGTCGTACGCGCTCGCGACCTTCAGCACGTGACCGCCGAGCGCGCCGGGCTCGTCGAGCACCTCGAGAGCGCGCCGGTGACGCAGCGGCTCCGTCGCGAGCACGTCTCCCGCGGCCGCGAGGTAGTCGGTCGCGCGCAGGATCACCGCACCCGCCTCCGCGACCTCCCACGGATCGGCAGGACGGCCGAGGACCTCGGGATCGTCGAGACACAGGTGACCGAGATGGTGCAGGCGGGCCGCGATCTCGACGTTGCGCAGCGCGTCGTGGTCGAACCCGAGCTCGCGCCCCATCGCCACGCAGAGGTCCGCGACCCGCGCTGCGTGGCCGGCGCGCACGAACCCGCCGAGCTCGGGAGCGAGCGACAGCGCGCGGATGGTCTGGTCGTAGGTGTGCCGGATCGCGCCCAGGCGGCTGAACGAGTACCACGTCGCGAGGAGAGGCACCGAGAAGACGAGCACGCCCCACAGGCCCATCCCACCGCTGTGACCGATGCCGTCCGCGCCGATCGCCATGAGGACGCCACTCGTCACGAGCGCGAGCTCGGCCGCCCACGCGCGCAGGACGACGTCCGTGGTGCGGGACCGGATCGCGACGACCGCCTCGTCGACGGCGATCTGCGCGACACCGGCGAGAACGAGCGAGCCGAGCACGGCCCACCGCGTGTGCCCGTGCGAGACGACGTCGACGCCGACCCGGTACACCGCGCACGCCGCGGCCGCGGACGCGAGACGCTGCGCGAGCAGCGTGGCGCGAGACGCGACCGTCCGCTGCCTTCGCAGAAAGGCGGCGACGACCTGCGCGGCGGCAACGGTCGCGGCGAACTGCGGGACCGTCGCCACCACGGCGACGACGAGCACGACGGAGTGCGCGAGGGGGAGCACCGGGCCGCGCTCGGATCTGATCTCGAGCAGCTCGCCGGCGACGATCCCCGCCGCGAGCAGTGCGAGCGCGCCCGCGCTCACGCGACGCCACCCGAGGCGAGGCGCGGCGCGGGCTCCGGCAGGAGGTCGCCGAGGCCCGCCGACCCGGTGCCGGCGTCGGGCGGGGGTGTGGCCCACTCTCCGGTCCCGTCCTCGTACCCGGCGCCGTAGTGCTCGCCGCGTCGCTCGATCGCGGTGATCAGCGCGTCGACGCACCGCGGGTGGAACTGGCGGCCGGCGTTCTTGCGGAGCTCGTCGAACGCGACCTGCTGCGTCAGCGCGCGCCGGTACGAGCGCGTCGACGTCATCGCGTCGAACGCGTCGGCAACTGCGACGATGTGCGGCTCGATCGGCTGCCCGCGATCGTCGGAGACGGGCCGGAAGCGCGAGTGCTCGCTCGACGCGCTCGGCGCGACGGGCGCGAGGAAGTCGATGCGCGTCAGGAGCTCCATGGACACGTGCTCGTGACGGCGGACGCGTGCGTACTCCTCGGCCGTGAGGCGGCCGGGCTTGTTGAGCAGATGGTTCGGGACGATCAGCTTGCCGACGTCGTGCATGAGCGCGGCCAGGCGCAGCCGCTCCTGTCGCGCGGGTGAGAGGTTGAGCTCCGACCCGATGTAGAGCGCGAACATCGCGACCCGCTCCGCGTGTCCCGCCGTGTACGCGTCCTTCGCCTCGAGCGCGCGGATGAGGATGCGGATCGTCGCCTCGTGCGCCTGCTTCAGGTCCACGTAGGTCTGGAACGTGTGCCGTGCGATGAGGATCGGGACGATGAACAGCAGCACGGACGCCGCGCCGATCTCCAGGTAGAGCCGGCCCATGAACACGCCGAGGACCGCGAACGGGTAGACGTGCAGGTACGTCGGCGCCATCTCGCGGAACGAGCCGCGCAACGACGAGCCGGTCGACGCCGAGACGACAGCGGTCACGAGCACGACGTCGATCACCGAGTTCACGACCGCGCTCGGGATCGAGACGACCAGCAACGTCGGCACGAAGCTGCTCGTCGAATGCGGCACCGCCGCGAACGCGAGCGCGGCGCACAGGCTCGCGAGCGCGTAGTTGCCGACGTTGAACACCAGCTTTCGCCAGTCGAACGGGCGGAAGTGCGGGAGGTAGGCGGCGCCGCCGATCGCGCCGACCAGCATCGGCCCGAGCAGCGAGTGCTCGGCCCGGAAGACGACCACCGCGGCCATCGTCACCATGAAGCTCGCGCTGATGCCGGTCCGCTCGCCGACGACGACGCCCTCGTGCTCGGCGAACGCGAACAGCGCGCCGAGGAGCAGGAGCGGAGCGACCGAGGGCGCGGCCGACGCGCGCGCGACGAAGACGCCCGCCGTCACGGCGGCGAACCCGACGGCGACGCAGATCAGATCGACGCGGTTGGGGCGACGGATGCGCACGCGAACCTTCCGGAAGGACACGGCAAGGCCCCGGTCGTTGTTATCTCCAGCGGACGTTCGCGCCGCCCGCGAGGAGCAGCGCAGCCAGTGCCGAGGCGATCGCAGCGATACGGACGTAGGCCTTCTTCACGTCGAAGACCCCCTTCACGGTGTCCTCCCCGGCGACCCGCTGTCGCGCCGGGGGCGATCCGCTCCGCTCGGGGTGTGATCGTCGCTCCGGGGCCTTGCCGTCTCCGTCCGTGACGGTCGGGCGCGGTGACTCCTCCGATTCCTCCCGATAGTCGGTGATTGTTCGCTCTCGGTGGTTGTCGGTCGGGTTGCCTGCCCCGCTGGAATCCTGGTGCAGAACACGGTCGTGCGCCACCCCGGGCCCGACGGCCGTGCCTGGAACAGGCGCAACAATAATGTGCAACAACCACACGCGCCACAACAGTGCGTGGCGTCGGCGGCCTCCCGGGCACTCGATCGGCGACACACCGTGGTGGGCGGGGGCGTATCCTGACGGCCCCGGGCAGGGAGGGCCGACCAGTGGGGGACACGCAACCCGACCTCGAGCTGCGCGAGCTCGAGCGCGAGCTCTGCCGACTGCCCGACATCTCGGCAGCACGGATCGTGGCCGACGAGACGGGCATGCCGACCGAGGTGCACGTCCTCGCGCTGCCGGGCAAGCACCCGAAGCAGGTCGTACGTGACATCCAGTCCGTCGCGCTGGCGTCGTTCGGCATCGAGATCGACCGCCGGGTCGTGTCGGTCGTGCAGTTCGGCGCGGACGGGCCGCCGGCCGGCGAGCCGGCCGCAGGAGCGCAGGCGGGGAGACCGACGATCGAGGCGATCACCGCCGAGACGAGCGGCCTGCGCTCGCTCGTGCGGGTGACGATGCGCGGAGCTGCGGGGCACGACGCCGAGCGCGGCGGTGAGGTCGTCGGCTTCGCGGAGGGGTCGATCGCGGCGGCGACACGGCACCGGCTCGTCGCGACCGCGACGCTGGATGCGCTCCGCCAGCTCGAGCCCGCCGCCGAGTGCCTCGACGTCGAGAGCGCGCAGGTCCTACGCGTCGGGCCGAACGAGGTCGCGGTCGTCACGATCGTGTTCGTGCTCACGGGCGGGGAGCAGCTCGTCTCGGGATCGGCGCTCGTGCGCAACCACCAGGACACCGACGCCGTCGCGCGCGCGGTCCTCGACGCGACGAACCGCCGTCTCCCGCAGCTCGCCTGACGGCGACGTGCGCCTATCGTGCGAGCGTGACCTCGCTCGTCGCGCGCGTCGTCTCCTTCCGCCTCGGCGGCACCGACGGCGTCTCCGTCGAGGCGCTGAAGTGGGAACGCGCCCTGCGCGCGCTCGGCTTCGACGTCCGGCGCGTGGCCGGCGAGCTGCTCGACGGCGCCCGGCCGGGCGACGCCGCGCTCTCCTGGCTCGCCATCGACCCGCCGGCGAGCGCGTCGCCGTCCAAGCGCGCGCTCGAGGACGCGGTCGTCGACGCGGACCTCGTCGTCGTCGAGAACACTTGCTCGCTGCCGCTGAACCCGCACGCGGCACGGACCGTGGCGCGCGTCGTCGAGCGCGCCGGCGTCCCCGTCGTGCTCCATCACCACGACCTGCCGTGGCAGCGCGCCGCGACCGCGCACGTGACCGACCTCCCGCCCGACGCCCCGCATGTCGTGCACGTGACGATCAACGCGCGCTCGCGTGACGAGCTGCTCACGCGCGGGTTCGCTCCGGCGCGGGTCGTCCATGTCCCGAATTGCTTCGACGTCGATGCCGAGCCCGGCGCGCGCGACGCGACGCGTGACGCGCTCGGCTTCGGGCCCGACGACCTCGTGGTCCTGCAACCGACGCGCGCGATCGAGCGCAAGAACGTGCCGGGCGGTCTCTCGTTCGCCACCGCGCTGCAGCGCGAGCTGCCGGACCGCCATGTCCGGTACTGGCTCACCGGTCCGGCCGAGGACGGCTACGGACCGACGCTCGACGCGCTCGTCCGCGGTGCGGCCGTGCCCGTCACGATCGGGCGTGTCGGCGATGTCGCCGACGCGTACGCCGCCGCGGACGTCGTCGTCTTCCCCTCGACGTGGGAGGGGTTCGGCAACCCGCTGGTCGAGGCGACCATCGCGCGCCGGCTCGTCGTCGCCGGTCCGTATCCCGTCCGCGACGAGCTCGCGGCGATCGGGCTCGCAGCACCCTCGCTCGACGACGTCGACACCGTCGTCCGCCGGTTGCGCGCTCCCGCCGACCCGACGGGCGCACGCAACCTGGAGGCCGTGCGCCGGCACCTGTCGCTCGCGATGCTTCCCGACCGCCTCGCGGACGTGCTCGCGCGGGCGGTCGTGCCCGAGGAGCGGACGGCGTGAGCACGGACGATCCGGTCGCGCGCCACCGCGCGCGGCTGGCGGCGGGTGTACGAGTCGCGAAGCGTGTGGGCTACGGGGCCCTGCTCCTCGCGATCGTCGCGTTCGTCGCGGGCGCCGCGAGCGGCTTCCCGCGCGCGCTCGTCGCCGTGTGCATCGCCGGCCTCGTCGCGTCGTGCGTGATCCTGCCCGTCCCGATCGTCATGGGGTACGGGATCCGGGCGGCGGAGCGAGCGGAGCGCGACCAGACGCGAGAGCGAGCGGAGCGCGACCAGCAGCGTGAGCGAGCGGAGCGCGACCAGCAGCGTGAGCGAGCGGAGCGCGACCAGCAGCGTGAGCGAGCGGAGAGAGACGACGCCCGCTGAGTACCCTTGACCGGACAGTCAGGTTCTCGTCCGCGTCGTACGCCTGAACGAGCAAGGAGCCACCAATGCCCAGGGCCGCCGTGTGCAGGGAGATCGGTTCGCCGTTGGAGATCGTCGACGTCGATCTCCAGGCGCCGAAGGCGGGTGAGGTCCGCGTCCGACTCGGCGCGTCGGGCGTGTGCCACTCCGACCTGTCCGTCACCAACGGCACGCTGCTGAGCCCGCTGCCGTCGGTGCTCGGTCACGAGGGCGCGGGCGTGGTCGAGGAGGTCGGTGAGGGCGTCACGAACCTGGCGCCGGGCGACCACGTCGTGATCTCGTGGGTGCCGCAGTGCGGCGAGTGCTACTTCTGCAAGCACGGCCAGGGGGAGCTGTGCGAGCCCGGCTCGGCGGCGGCGATGAGCGGCGGCCTGCTCGACATGACGTCGCGCTTCTCGGCCGGCGGCCAGCCGCTGTTCCAGATGGCCGCGTCGGGCACGTTCTCCGAGGAGACGGTCGTCCCGGCGATCGGCGCGGTGAAGATCCCCGGCGACATGCCCCTCGCGGCGGCGGCGCTGATCGGATGTGGCGTGCTGACCGGCTTCGGCGCCGCGGTGAACACGGCCGACATCGCGAAGGGCGACACCGTCGCCGTCGTCGGGTGCGGCGGCGTCGGCCTCAACGTGATCCAGGGCGCGCGCCACGCGGGCGCGGAGCGGATCATCGCGGTGGACATGAACGACGGGAAGCTGCAGACCGCGCAGAAGTTCGGCGCGACGGACCTCGTCAACGCGTCCGACGGTGACCCGGTCGCGACGGTGATGGAGCTGTCGGGCGGGCGCGGCGCGGACGTCGCGTTCGAGGTGATCGGCCTGGCCGACACGATCGACCAGACGTTCAACATGGCGCGCCGGGGCGGTCAGGCGGTGCTCGTCGGCGTACCGAAGATGGACGTGATGACGACGATCCCGGCCGCGCTCGGCTTCGTGATCATGGAGAAGCAGATCCGCGGCTGCTGGTACGGCTCGTCGAACGTGCACCAGGACATCCCGAAGTACGCGCGCCTCTACACCGAGGGCAAGCTCATGCTCGACGAGCTCATCTCGAACGAGATCACGCTCGGCGGTGTCAACGACGCGCTCGCCAACATGGGGTCGGGCTCGATCGCCCGTTCCGTCATCAAGTACTCGTAGCGAGAGGGCGACGATGCGCTACCGCCGATTCGGTGACAGCGACCTCGAGGTGTCGGAGGTCGGGTTCGGGTTCTGGACGATCGCGACCGACTGGTGGGGTCGGGTCGACGACAAGGCCGGGCTCGTGCACGCCGCGCTCGACGCGGGGATCACGTTCTTCGACACCGCGCCCGCGTACGGCGAGGACGGCTACGGCGAGCGTCTCGTGGCGGAGCTGCTCGGCCGTCGCGACGACGTCGTGATCACGACGAAGTGCGGCTACGACATCCACGCGCCGCGCATGGCTCACCAGTCGGAGCGCCCGCAGGACTGGACGCCCGCGGGTGTGCGCAAGCAGGTCGAGGACTCGTTGCGCCGGCTGGAGCGCGACGCGATCGACTTGTTGCAGCTCCACAACGTGCGGGTCGACCCGGTGCGCGACGACGCGTTGTGGGACGAGCTCGCGAAGCTGCGCGCCGAGGGCAAGGTGCGCGAGGTCGGTGTTTCGCTCGGTCCCGCGGTCGGCTGGGTCGAGGAAGGGATCGAATCCCTGCGCGACCGCGACATCGTCGCGTTGCAGACGGTGTTCAACGTCCTCGAGCAGGAGCCGGGTCGCGCGTTTGCCGCGCAGCCCGCGGTCGCGGACGGTCGCGTCGGCTTGATCTCACGCGTCCCGCACGCGTCGGACGTGCTGTCGGGGAAGATCGACCGCGACACCGTGTTCGCGGAGGACGACCATCGCGCGTACCGCAACCGCGACAACATGCTCGACAACTTCGAGAAGGCCGACACGCTCACGTTCCTGTGGGCGCCGGAGACCGGCCGCACGATCGGTCAGGCGGCCATGGCGGGCATCCTCGCGTTCGACACGTTCACGACCGTCCTGCCGACGTGCGTCGACGCCGACGAGGTGCGCGAGTACGCGGCTGCCGCGGACCTGCCGTTGACCGGGGACGAGAAGTCGGAGCTCGACGCCGCGTGGGAACGCAACTTCGACCACACCGACCGCTTCGAGATGCCGCTCAAGTCGAGCGTCGCGTCCTGAGGCACGTCTAGCCTCGGCGGGCATGCGACTCCCCGCCGACCAGCGACGCCGTCAGCTCCTCGACGTCGCGTGCGACGTGTTCGCGGCCGGCGGGTTCCACGGCACGTCGATGGACGAGGTTGCGGTTGCGGCAGGCGTGACCAAGCCCGTCCTGTACCAGCACTTCCCGTCGAAGCGCGCGCTCTACGGCGAGGTGCTCGGCGACGTCGAGTCGCGGCTGCTCACGCACGTGCGTCGCGCGACGAGCGAAGCGCACACCGGTCGCGAGCGTGTCGAGGCAGGGTTCACCGCGTACTTCCGCTTCGTCACCGAGAACGATGCCGGGTTCCGTGTGCTGTTCGGCGCGCCGGTCCGCAACGACCCCGAGTTCTCGCGCTTCGTGCAGCACACGATCGACCAGATCGCGGAGCTGATCGCGGGGCTCATCGACATCGACGTCGACGAGGAGCACCGGCGCGTGCTCGCACACGCGCTCGTCGGGATGGCGGAGGCGACGAGCCGGCGCTTGCAACGCGCGGATGCGGAGCGCGACCCACGACGCCTCGCGCGGTGGCTGTCCGAGATGGCGTGGTTCGGCCTGCGCGGTGTGCGGACCGGCGAACCGGACGCGGTCGCGGGGAGCGCGTCAGGGGGTGAGCGCGCCCACGGGCGGCTCCGCTGACGACTCCGGGTCGACGCCCCGACGTTCGCGGCGGCGCCAGAGCGCGGTGACGCCCGCATCGACGGCCACCGCGGCAAGTACGACGACCGCGGCCTCGGCGGGCGCGCGGTAGCGCAGCTGTCCGAACGTCGTCGCGACGGAGATCGCGACGATCACGGGCACCACGACCGCGGGCCAGATCGGGACGCGCCGTCGGCGGAGGATCACGCCACCCGCGACCGCGAGCGAGCCGACGATCCAGAAGCCGACGACGAGGCTGAACTCGACCGTACGTTGCTGCTTCAGGAGGACGTGCTCGATCTCGACCTCCTGGAACGGCTGGTAGAACCCGAGGATCCGCCCGATCCTGGCCCCCGCGACGAGCGGGAAGCGCCTGATGTGCGACTTGACGTACTTCAGCGCCTGGGCCCGGAGGAGTGGGTCCTGCTGCGACTGGTCGAGCGACCCGAAGTTCGGATGATGCGCCAGCACGGTCTGGAAGTTCGTGTGCGCGCACTCGTAGTCCTTGAACCCCATGTTCTTGCCGTAGTACGTGCCGTGGCAGTTGGCGGCGACGAGGGTTCCACCCAGGTTGGTGGACAGGAGCACCGGGTCCTTGAAGCGGGCCGCGTTGTACCCGACCCACGGCGCGAGCACGAGCGCGCTCGTCGCGACCGCGGCCGCCGTCCATCCGAGGCGCCGCGACCATGGCACGCGCGAGTACAGGAGGACGACGGGGACGACCAGCAACGGCACGGTCAGGACCAGCTCGGGGCGGGCGAGCGCGGCTGCACCGCACCAGAAGCCGAGCCACACGCCGCGCCACATGCTCGGCTTCGCCGAGAACCGGTACGCGAACAGCAGAACGCCTGCCGCGGTGAAGAGGGCCATCGTCTCCGACAGCAGCATCCCGTCGTGCACCCACATGCCCGGGTACACGGCGGCGATGATCCCGGCGATGATCCCGGCGCGGTTCCCCGCGATCAACCGTGCGGCGAGCGCGACGAGGACGATCGTCATCGTGCCGAGGACGCACGACCACAGCATGAACGTGAGCTGCGACGTGTACTTGGCCGGGTCGAAGAACGCGACGAGTGCGAGGTACAAGGTGTAGAGCGGCGGATGGTCGGCCGTCTGCCGCACGGGCCCGCCCAGGAACCCGCTCAACGGCTGGACGAACCCCCTGCCCAGGGCAAAGAGGTTCGCACCGCCGCTGTAGGCGAACGCGTCACCGCCGAAGGGAAGGTGCGGCCACCGCAGCCACAGCACGTCCGTCAGGCGCACCGCAAGCCCGAGGAGCCAGACGACCACGAGGCCGCGACCGAACCCGAGACGCCCGCCCCGAGCGAGCAGGCGGCGCACACCGCGGTCCTCGCGTTCGGACGCGATCTCCCCCACGCCGGCCGGTCGACCCCGCTTCATGAGGCGCAAACCGTACCCTGCGCGTCCTCGTGCGCACCCGGCGCGAGCGGCGCTAGCCTCTCCCGCACGGAACTCGTGACCGACACCGATCGCGCGGGGGGGACGTCGGATCCCGATGTCACCGTCGTGCTGCCCGTGTTCAACGAGCGGGGCCACATCCGGACCGAGATCGACCGCATCCGGAACGCGCTCGACGCGTCGCCCTACACCTACGAGATCGTCGTGGTGGACGACGGCTCCCGTGACGGGTCGGCGGAGGAGCTCCGCGACATCGAGCACATCCGCCTGATCATCTTCCCGCAGAACCGCGGGTCGGGCGCGGCCCGCCGCGCCGGTACCCACGCCGCGCGCGGCCGCGTCGTCGTGTGGACCGATGCGGACATGACGTACCCGAACGACGAGATCCCGCGCCTCGTGAAGGAGCTCGACGGCTACGACCAGGTCGTCGGGGCGCGCACCTCGGAGCAGGGCACGCAGAAGGCCCTGCGGGTGCCCGCGAAGTGGATCATCCGCAAGCTCGCGAGCTACCTCGTCGAGAAGCCGATCCCCGACCTGAACTCCGGGATGCGCGCGTTCCGGGCCGACGTCGCTCGCCAGTACCTGCACCTCCTGCCCCAGGGCTTCTCGCACGTCACCACGATCACGATGGCCTTCCTCGCCAACGGGTACTCCATCAAGTACGTCCCGATCGAGTACTCGACGCGCGCCGGCAAGTCGAAGTTCCACTGGTGGCGCGACACGAAGAACTACCTCGTCCAGGTCGTTCGCATGGTGCTGTCCTACAAGCCGCTGCGCGTATTCCTGCCGTTCTCCACGACGTTGCTCGCGCTCGGGCTCGCCAAGCTCGGCTTCGACTGGTGGAACCGCGACTTCCGGCTCGCCGCGAACACGTTGCTGATCCTGTTCGCCGGTCTGCTGTTCCTCGGCATCGGTCTGCTCGCCGACCTCATCGTGCGCGTGGCGAAACCCGCCGACGAGGTCGAACCCGCCTCGTTGTGACGACCGGGTCGTGACGACGCAGTCGGCCGTTCCGACCGGCAACGCCTACGACAAGTACGCGAGCGCCAACCCGATCGAGCGCCGGCTCATGTCCGGGTTCATGGCGCGCTTCGACGTGTCGCTGCCGTCACGTGCGCCGGCGCGGATCCTCGAGGTCGGTGTGGGCGAGGGCGAGATCGCGGCGCGCGTGCGGCAGCGGTATCCCGACGCGGCGATCGCCGGCATCGACCTCCCGGACCCGACGCTCGCCGATCACTGGCAGACACGCGACCTTCCGGGCGCGTTCGCGGACGTCGCCGCGCTCCCGTTCCGTGACGCGACGTTCGACCTCGTGCTCGCGATCGAGGTGCTCGAGCACGTACCCCGTCCCGAGGCGGCGCTGCGCGAGATCGCTCGGGTCGCGTCGGGCGACGTCGTCGTCTCGGTGCCGTGGGAGCCGCTGTGGCGGGTCGCCAACATGGCGCGTGGCAAGTACTGGTCCGCGCTCGGCAACACGCCCGGTCACGTCCAGCACTGGTCTCGCCGGCGCTTCGTCGCGCTCGTCGGCGGAGCGCTCGACGTCACGGGTGTGTCGAACCCGCCGCCGTGGACGATGGTCGCGGCTCGGGTTCGCGCGTAGGCGCGGTCTCACCCGCGCCGCCGGCGACGCGGACCGGCGCGTGTCCGGCGCGCCACAACGCGCCGATTCCGGCACCGAGCGCGTCGACGAGCATGAACGCGAGGCGCGCGGTGACCGCGATCGCGGCCCGCGTGCCGGACGGGATCCCGCCGCCGACGAGCGCGACGAACGCCGCCTCGCGCACGCCGATCCCGCCGGGGACGGGTACGAGCACGAATCCCGCGACCCACGAGATCATCGCGGCGGGCGCGATCGTGATCCACGACGCGTCGGGCGTGAAGGCCCGCGCGATGCACCACGTCGCGGTGCCGAGCAGCAGCCAGCTCGGGACGTACTCGAGCACGAGCCGCAACGACTGCGACCAGCGCGGGATGACGATCGTCAGCTCGCGCTTGAGCAGTCGTTCGGCGCGCGCGACGAGCCACGTCAGGACCCGATGGTGCAGCGCGACGACACCGACGGGGAGCAGGACGAGGACCCACAGCCAGCTCGTCGCGCCGCCGTGCAGGAACCGAAGTGGCAGCAGCGCGGCAGCCACGAGCATCCCCGCGAGGTAGAGCGCGCCGAGCGACAGCGCGACGCTCGCGTACGACGCGGCTCGCGGGAGGCCTCCGCGGCGTGTGAGCTCGGCCCGTCCGACCACGGGCCAGATCCCACCGGGCACGTACTTGCCGATCTCGCCGACGAAGTACCACACGAGCGTGGCGCGCCACGTGACGTCCGCGCCGAGCAGCGCCAGGGCACGCCGCCACGGCAGCGCGATCGCGACCATCGTGAGCGCGGCGAGCGCACCGCCGACCGCGAGCCACGCGACGTTGGCGTCGTCGATCGAGCGACGGACGTCCGTCCACTGCGAGGCGATCGCGCGGACGACGAACACACCGCCCGCGATCGCGATGACGATGCCGACGGCCGTCGTGAGTCGGGCGAGTTGCGCACGTTTCAGGGCTCAGGAGCCTACAAGGCGCGTGAGCGGGTACGGTCCTGCACCCGTGCGGCTGGACGACGTCGACGAGCTCCTGACCACGACGCGTGCGGTCCGCCGGCGCCTCGACCTGACGCGTCCCGTCGAGCCCGGGTTGTTGCGTGAGTGCCTCGCGCTCGCGCTCCAGGCGCCGAGCGGGTCCAACGACCAGGAGTGGCACTTCGTCGTCGTGACCGACGACGCGACGCGCGCCGCGCTCGCCGACGTCTACCGGCGCGCCGCGGTCGCCTACAACACACGGACGCGCGGCACGAAGACACGTCGCCGGACGCTCGACGACGGCGAGCGGGCGACGCGCCGGCGTGTCCTCGCGTCGGCCGGCTATCTCTACGAGCACGTCCACGAGGTGCCCGCGTTCGTCGTCCCGTGCGTCGACGGGCGCTTCGACGGCGCGCCGCTCGCGGATCAGGCGACCGCGTTCGGGTCGATCCTGCCCGCGGTGTGGAGCTTCATGCTCGCGGCGCGCTCCCGCGGGCTCGGCACGTCGTGGACGACGGCGCACCTCGAGCTCGAAGCCGAGGCCGCCACGGTGCTCGGGATCCCGTTCGACGAGGTCACGCAGGTCGCGCTGATCCCCGTCGGTCACACCCTCGGCGACGACTTCCGTCCCGCGCCACGCCGCCCGGTCGACGACGTCGTCCACTGGGACCGCTGGTGACGGCGATCAGCGCCTCCGCTTGAGCGCCACCGCAGCCGCGCTCGCGAGCGCGGCGGTCAGGCCCGTCAGGACGCTGCGGCGGTGGCTCGTGAACCACCACTGGTAGCTGCGGTGCTTCGCGCCGGCGTCGAACTCGCCGTGCGCGCCGTAGTCCTCGGTCTCGTCGGCCGCGTGCCACAGGTTGGCGGGACGGTTCGGGCTCACCGGGTCCTTCGTCTGCTGGCTCTTGAACCCGGTGCGCGCGAGGTAGCGGTCGAGCAGGCCCGGGATGATCGCGTTGCCGGCGATGGTCGCCGCGGTGCTGCCGCCGACGAAGTACTCCCGCCGGTTGGGGTGCTCGGCCGCGAACAACACGCCGCGCGCGGCGACCTCGGGCTCGAAGATCGGGGGGACGGGCTGCGGATGGTTCGGCAGCCGCGACAGCACCCAGCTGAACTGGGGCGTGTTCAACCCGGGCAGCTGCACCATCGTGATCCTCACGTTGGTGCCCTGGTGCAGCAGCTCGGTGCGGACGGACTCGGTGAAGCCCTTGATCGCATGCTTCGCGCCGCAGTACGCGGACTGGAGCGGGATGCCCCGGTACGCGAGCGCGGACCCGACCTGCACGATGACACCGCGGTCACGCGGGAGCATGTGGTCGAGCGCGACGCGCGTGCCGTGCACCTGGCCGAGGTAGGTCACCTCGGTGGTGCGACGGAACTCCGACGGCTCGATGTCCGTGAACTTCGCGAACACCGAGCTGAACGCGTCGTTGACCCACACGTCGATGGGACCGAGCTCGCGCTCGACCTGCTGCGCGGCCGCGACCACCTGGTCGAAGTCGGCGACGTCGGTCGGTACCGCGCACGCGCGACGGCCCGCGCTCTCGACGTCCTTGACGGCGGCGTCGAGCCCGCCCGCGCCGCGCGCGAGCAGGCCCACGTCGTAGCCCGCCTCCGCGAACATCCTGACGCACGCGCGCCCGACGCCCGCGGTCGCTCCCGTGATGACCGCGACCTTGCCCATGTCCGGCGGTCAGTGCTTCATCGCGGAGCGGATGGCGTCGCGCGCGCGATCTGCGATCGCGACGAGCGGCCCGGCGACCATGTTGCCGGTCGCGGACTCGGGCGCGGCCTTGTGCGCGTGCGTCGGCGCGGTCTGCTCGGCCGCGCGGAACACCTTGGTCAGGTCGCGCAGCTTGCCGTCGTCGACGCTGGCCTGGAGGCGCGGGTGCTCCTGCTGCTCCTCCTCCTCGGCGTGGTGCAGCACGTCGCGGCGAAGCTTCTCGAACTTCACGCCGAACTCGCTGTCGTTCACGTCCATCTTCTCGAGCTCGGCGAGGACCTTCTTGCCCTGATCTTCTTCCTGCAGGAGCTCCTTCGTCACCGCTTCGCCGTCGGGCGCCTTGCGCGTCAGCGGATGGACGACCTCTTCCTCCGCCGTCTCGTGGATCGCGAGCTTGCGCACGAGCGAATGGAACGCCTCTTCCTTGGCGTCGCTCGTCGTCGCCGTCTCGACCTTCGTCATCATCTGCTTGATCTCCGCGTGATCCTCGAGGATCGCGCCGATGACGTCGTTCGCAGCCATGGGTGCTCCTGTTCATTGGTCGACTCCGCTCCGGCGTCCCGGCCTCCGGCCACGCCTGCGCTTCGTCTCCCGTCGCGTCCAGGTCTTGCATTCCGATTCCCGCCAGGGGCCGGGCTCAACCCTCCCCCGGTACGCTCCGCCCGATGAACTTCGTCGCGCACGTGGCGCTCGCCGCGGACCGTGCACCCTCGGAACCGGAGTTCGCGCTCGGTGCCGCGTTGCCGGACTTCGCGGCGATGGCCGGCGTCCGGTTGGGCGGCGCGGCCGGGACCATCGCCGCGGGCGTCGCGCACCACCGCGCGTGCGACGACGTGTTCCACGCGCACGCGTGGTTCACCTCGCGCTGCTACGCGCTGCGCGACGCGCTCTTCACCGCGGGCGTACCCCGCGGCCCGGCACGTGCCTGCGCGCACGCCGGCGTCGAGCTGCTCCTCGACGGCGCGCTGATGACGGACGCGCGCGTGCGTCTCCAGGTCGCCGACGTGTTCGCACGCGCGTCGTCGGCACCGTCCGAGGTCGTCGCGATCGCGCCGGCGTCCGACCGCGACCGGTGGCGCGCCGCGCTCGTACGGATCGCGACGACGCTCGAACCCGCGCGCTACGTCGACCCGCGGTTCACGGCCGAACGCCTCCACCGCATGACGGCGCGGAGGCCACGGCTCGCGTTGTCCCGCGAACACGTCGACGCGGTCACCGTGCAGCTCGCCGCGCTCCGGTCCGACGTCACGTCGAGCGCGCGCGAGATCGTCCACGACGTGCGCACCCGACTTGGACGCGTGGCGTGAGCGAGCGAGCCGGTGAGGCGAGCGGGAGCGGGGCCCGAGCGGCCCGCGCCGCAGGCGCAAGAGCGAGAAACGTGAGCGAGCGGTTCGCGCCGAGTGACGCGACCGCGCGGGTCCGGGCGCGGCTCGACCATCCCGTCGTCGACTCCGACGGTCACCTGATCGAGTTCCTGCCGCTCGTGCGCGACAACGTCGTCGAGCTCGCGGGCGAGTCGGTCGCGCGCGAGCTCGACCGAATGGTGCACGGCACGGAGCTGATGAGGCAGGTCCCGCCAGGGGACGCGCGCCGTGCGATCGGGCGCACCCGCAGCCCGTGGTGGGGTCTGCCGTCCGCGAACACGCTCGACCGTGCCACCGCGATGCTCCCCGCGCTCCTGTACGAACGGTTGGACGAGATCGGCATCGACTTCGCGGTGCTCTACCCGACGTACGGGCTCACGGTGACGGCGTACCCGGGCGAGGAGCTGCGGCGCGCGATGGCGCGCGCGTGCAACACGTACTACGCGCAGGCGTACAGCCCGTTCGCCGACCGTCTCGCGCCCGTCGCGTGCATCCCCACGTTCACGCCCGAGGAAGCGGTCGACGAGCTCGAACACGCGGTCGGCGTGCTCGGGCTGAAGGCGGTCATGCTCTCGGGCGCGGTTCCCCGTCCCGTGCCCGGCCTCGACCATCCCGCCGCGCGGTGGATCGACACGCTCGGCCACGACTCCGCGTACGACTACACACCGCTGTGGGAGGCGTGCGACCGGCTCGGCGTGGCGGCGACGTTCCACGCCAGCGGCCAGGGATGGGGCACGCGCGCGTCGACGACGAACTACATGTACAACCACATCGGGAACTTCGCCGCGGCCGGCGAGGGTACGGCCCGGTCGCTGCTGTTCGGCGGCGTCCCCCGCCGCTTCCCGAGATTGCGGTTCGCGTTCCAGGAAGGTGGTGTCGCGTGGGCGTGCAGCCTCCTCGCCGACTTCCTCGGCCACTGGTCGAAGCGCAACCGTGACGCGATCGCCCACTACGACCCCGAACGCCTGGACCGCGCGCAGCTCGGCGCGCTGCTCGACGAGTTCGCGGACGAAGGCGTGAAGACACGCCGCGAGCGTCTGGACGACGCGCTCACGATGCTCTCGGAGCCGGGTGAGGATCCCGCCGTGATCGACGAGTTCGCGCAGAGCGGCATCGAGCGTCCGGAGGACGTCGTCGACGTGTTCACACGGCAGTTCTTCTTCGGGTGCGAGGCGGACGACCCGCTCAACGCGCTCGCGTTCGCGCGGTCGTTGCACCCGCTCGGTTCGCGTCTGCGCGCCGTGTTCGCGTCCGACGTCGGTCACTGGGACGTGCCCGACACGCGCGACGTCCTTCCCGAGGCGTACGAGCTCGTCACCGACGGTCACCTCACCGAGGACGACTTCGCGGACTTCGTGTTCCGCAACCCGGCCGCGCTGTGGAGCGCGGGCAACCCGAAGTTCTTCAGCGGCACGGTCGTCGAGGACGCCGTCCGCGCGCTCACGATCGAGACGTAGGGGGACCGATGGACATCGACGGCTTCACGGAACCCGGCTTCGAGCCGGTGCGCGATGCGTTCGCGAAGAACTTCGACGCGGGGCGCGAGATCGGCGCGGCGTTCTGCGCGTACCGCCACGGCCGTCCGGTCGTCGACCTGTGGGGAGGCGAGACGAACGTGCAGACCCACGCGCCGTGGGAGCGCGACACGATGGTGCTCGTCTTCTCGACGACGAAGGGCGCCGCCGCCGTGTGCGCCAACAAGCTCGCGCAGGAGGGACGTCTCGACGTCGACGCGCCGGTCGTCGAGTACTGGCCGGAGTTCGGACAGGCGGGCAAGTCCGCGATCACCGTCGAGCAGCTGCTGTCGCACCAGGCCGGGCTCGCGTGGGTCGACGAGCCGCTGACGCTCGAGCAGGCGCTCGCGTGGGAGCCGATGATCCACGCGCTCGAGCACCAGGCGCCCGTGTGGGAGCCGGGGAGCGCGCACGGCTATCACGCGGTGACGTTCGGGTACCTCGTCGGCGAGGTCGTCCGGCGGGTGACGGGACGCACGATCGGCACGTACTTCCACGAGGAGGTCGCGCGGCCGCTCGGGCTCGACTTCTGGATCGGGCTGCCCGAGGAGCACGAGGCACGTGTCGCGCGCCTCTACGGGAGCGTGCTGGGCGACGCCCCGGCGCCACCCGGTGAGGAGTCGCGCGCCTCGATGGCCGGCCTGCTCGGACCCGACTCGATGGTCGTGAAGGCGCTGACCGCGGGCGGCTCGTTCTCGGAGGACGGCATCTTCAACACCCGCGCGATGCACGCCGCCGAGGTGCCCGCGGCCGCGGGCATCGCGGACGCGCGCTCGGTCGCGCGCATGTACGCCGCGTGCATCGGCGAGGTCGACGGCGTGCGCCTGCTCTCGGACGCGCAGGTACGCGACGCGACGACGCAGCGGACGAAGGGCCCGAACATCGTGCTCATGGACCTCGACCTGCAGTTCGGCCTCGGCTTCATCCTGCCGTCGAGCCTCGTCCGGCTCGGCGGGCCCCGCTCGTTCGGTCACTTCGGCGCGGGCGGCTCCGCGGGGTGGGCCGACCCGGACGCGGACCTCGCGTTCGGGTACGTCATGAACCGGATGGACGTCGGCCTCGCGGGTGACCAGCGCAGCTACACGCTGATCAACGCCTGCTACGACGCGCTCGCCTGAACGTTCACGCGAGCGCGGGCAGGACGCTCGCCGCGCCCGCGAGGAACACGGCGCCGACGACGAGGCTCCCGACACCGGTGACCGCGGAGATCGCGACGTAGGCGCGCGACCCGCGTGACGCGGTCCCGAAGCCGAACGTCGCCGCGAGCGCGACCGCGGTGTTGGCGGCGAACAGGCCGACGAGGAACGCGACGAGCAACAGGACGCCGCCCCCCTTGCCGCTCACGCCGGCCGCCGTCGCGAACAGCACGACCTGCGTCGGGGTCTCGGCGCCGACGCCGTGCAGCATCCCGACGCCGAGCGCAGTCCCGAAGCCACATCGGGCGAACGCTTCGTCCGAGACCTCGACGACGTGGTGGTGGACGTGGCGGTGCGTCTGCGTGACCGCGACGCGCTCGCGCGCGTCCGACCGTGTCGCGTGCACGTGGGGATGGCGCGCGTCGTGGTCGTGCGCGTGCTCGTGCTCGATGACGACGACGTGCGCCGCGTCGCGGTGGCGGCCCATCACCCGGCGCACGAACGCGAACACGAGCATCCAGCGGCTGCGCATGCGGAAGTCGCGACCTTGGCGCGGCAGCTGCACGAGCACGTACAGCCCGAGCGCGACGAGCGTCGCGCCGACGACGCGCGCCATCACGTCGTCGAGCGCCACCGGGAAGCGCTCCGAGAGCGCGATCGCGGCGAGGCCGATCGCGAGCACGACGAGGCCGTGACCGACGGCGTACGCCGTCGCGAGAAGCATCGACCGGCGTGGTGTCGGCTGCGCGCCGGTGATGTCGCCGATCGCGGCGAGATGGTCCCAGTCCAGGCCGTGCCGGAACCCGAATCCCGTCGCGGATGCGACGAGCCCGAACCCGAGCGCGCCCGTCCCGACGACCGCGGCACCGACGGGTCCGGTCATCCTCGCACCGCCGTCTCGTGCTGGCGACGGACGGGACGGAGGAACTCGCCGGCGACGTCACGATCCCAGTACCGCCCGGTCTGCCTGCGTTCACGCCACGTCGTGAACCGGTACCGGTACAGCAGCGCGCGCACGAACATCGGCGGCTCGTCGGGGAACGGGTTGGTGCGCAGCAGCCGCAACGTGTCGCGGTCGTTGCGGAGCAGGCGCTCGACGAGGCCGCCGAACCAGCTGCGCGCGTACGCGGGCGAGATCCCCGCGAACCACATCATCCAGTCGAGCCGCAGGTGGTACGGCGCGACCTGCGGCGGACGGCGGCGGACGTCACCGGGCTTCCCCCGGAAGCCGTACTCGTGCCAGGTCGTCGTGTCCGTGATCGCCGAGTCGGCGGTTCCCTCGACCACGACCTCGTGTCGTACCCGGGTGATGCCGCCGAACGCGCCATACGTGTTGACGAGGTGGAGCTGGTCGAACGACGCGTTCATGAGCTGGCGACGCGACACGAGGTTGCGGGCGGGCCGGTAGCTCAACGCGAGGATCAACACCGTCACGGCGACGACGACGCTCTCCCACCACGCCGGTGACACCAGGTGCGCGGGCGCGGAGAACGGCAGCCCGTGGTGCAGCAGCCCGTCGCCGAGCACCGGGATCGCGAGGGTGATCGTGAGCACGTTGAGCCACGCGAAGTTCCCGCTCGACACGAGCCAGCACTGCGTCACGATCATCACGAGCGCCGCGAACCCCGCGACCGGTTGCGGTGCGAACACCAGCACCGGGACGACGAGCTGCGTGAAGTGGTTCGCGAGCACCTCCACCTTGTGCAACGGCATCGGGAGGTGGTGGAACCACCAGCTCGCCGGGTTGGGCAGCGGTTGCGTCTCGTGGTGGTACCGCAGGCAGGTCAGGTCGCGCCAGCACCGGTCGCCGCGGATCTTGATCAGCCCGGCGCCGAACTCGAGCCGGAACAGCAGCCAGCGCAGCAGCCACAGGATGAGCACCGGCGGTGCGGTGGCGCCGTTGCCGAGGAAGATCGCGAGGAAGCCGGCCTCGAGCAGCAGCGACTCCCAGCCGAAGGAGTACCAGGTCTGCCCGACGTTGACGATGGACAGGTAGAGGGCCCACAGCACCGCGTAGACCGCCATGCAGGCCCCCAGCGGGAGCGCCCCCGTCACGCCGATCACGGAGGCGAGGCCGAGGACGATCCCGACCCAGCAGACCGCCTCGAAGAGGCCGTCGGAGTAGCGCCACTGGAACAGGCTCGGTGCCCGCTTGAAGGGCACACGCCGCACGTATGCCGGGATGGGCAGCAGTCCGTGCGCCCCCAGCAGCGCGCGGAACTGGTTGCGCGCGGACAGGAACGCCACGACGTAGACCGCCGCCAGCGCCCGCTGGAACACCAGACGGCCCAGCCACTGCCCGTCGGCCACGAACCAGGCCGTGCCCTGCGCGGTGAGCGTCCCGCCCATGCAGTGAAGGCTAGGTCGGCGGGTCGCTCCCGGCATCTCGCGTGCGCGTCGCCAAGGGCACGTCGAGACGCCTCCGCAGGTCGTCGACCGTGGCTCCGAAGGTCTCGCGCACCGTGGCACCGTCCGGTCCGACGTCGATGACGGCCAGGTCGGTGTAGACCCGACTGACGCAGGCGAGCCCGGTGAGCGGGTAGGTGCACTCCGGCACCAGTTTCGGTCGGCCCTGCTTGTCGAACAGCCGCATCATCACGAAGACCTGCCGGGCGCCCAGCGCGAGGTCCATCGCCCCGCCGACGGCCGGGATCGCATCCGGTGCTCCGGTGTGCCAGTTCGCCAGGTCACCCGCCGCCGAGACCTGGAAGGCGCCGAGCACGCAGACGTCCAGGTGCCCGCCCCGCATCATCAGGAAGGAGTCGGCGTGGTGGAAGTAGGACGCACCGGGCAGCTCGGTCACGGGCACCTTGCCGGCGTTGGTCAGGTCAGGGTCGACCTGGTCACCGACCGCGGCCGGCCCCATGTTGAGCATCCCGTTCTCGGTGTGCAGCACGATGCCCTGGTCCTCCGTCAGGTGCTCGGCGACCTTGGTGGGCTGGCCGATCCCGAGGTTGACGTAGGAGTACGCCGGGATGTCACGGGCGACGACCGCGGCGAGCTCGACGGTGGTGAGCGGCATCAGCGTGCTCCCTGCACGGTGTAGTGGCGGGCCTCGACCCGGACCACGCGGTCGACGAAGATCCCCGGCGTCACGACCGCTTCGGGGTCGAGGCCGCCGACCGGCACGACCTCGTGAACCTGGGCGATCGTGGTCGTGGCGGCGGTGGCCATCACCGGGCCGAAGTTGCGGGCGGTCTTGCGGTAGACCAAGTTGCCCATCCGGTCGGCGCGGTGGGCGCCGATCAGCGCCACGTCACCCTTGATCGGGTACTCCAGCACGTAGTCGCGCCCGTCGATGCTGCGGGTCTCCTTGCCCTCGGCGAGCATCGTCCCCACGCCGGTGGGGGTGTAGAACGCGCCGATGCCGGCACCGGCGGCGCGCATCCGCTCGGCGAGGGTGCCCTGCGGTACGACCTCGAGCTCGATCCGGCCGGAGCGGTAGAGCTCGTCGAAGACGTAGGAGTCGGACTGGCGCGGGAAGGAGCAGATCACCTTCCGCACCCGACCGGCCTTGAGCAGTGCGGCCAGACCGACCTCGCCGTTGCCGGCGTTGTTGCTCACGATGGTCAGGTCGGTGGCTCCCTGCCGGATGAGCCCGTCGAGCAGGTCGAACGGCATCCCGGCCAGCCCGAACCCGCCGACCAGGACGGTGCTGCCGTCCTCGATGCCCGCGACCGCCTCGTCGACACTCTCGAGGATCTCCACCCGCATGCCCCTTACGGTAGGTCGCCGCCGGAGCGGTGGGACACCTGGCGCTCGAGGGCGTCGGCTACCGGCGTCTGGTCGGCAGCTGACAGCGCGCTGGCGGCGGTGCCGGCTGCACCGACCTGAGAGCCGACCCGAGCAACGACGAAGGGCCCGGACCATGTGGTCCGGGCCCTTCCTCGACGTGGTAGCGGGGGCAGGATTTGAACCTGCGACCTCCGGGTTATGAGCAGACACGGATAGCGCTCAGCCGCCTCGCGGCGCGCCATGGTTGGTGGCCATGCCGCACGATCCCTGCCTTCGTGGCGCCTCCATCGCCGCGCCTCTCATCGCATCCCCGTGAGTCTCGGTCAGAGATCTGGTCAGAAGGTCGACACCGCTCCTGCCACCATCCACCGGTGGTGCTCGCTTCGAACGAGCGGCATGAGCAAACCTGCCGTGCGAACGAGAAGGAGCACCGTGGTGGATGAGAAGCACTTCAGCCGCAGGACCGCGCTGGGTCTTCTCGCCGGCGCTGCCGGAGCCGGCCTCACGGGCTGCGCAGGTGGCGGTCACGCCGCCCCGCGGGCCCGACCGGGTCACACTCCGGCCAGATCAAGCAGCACGTCGGGAGCCCGCAGGACGAGAGTCCGGGTGCCCTACGGCTCGGACCGCTCGCAGTATGCCGACCTGCATCTGCCTGGTGGCAGACGTCGGCCAGGCACCGTGGTGATCATCCATGGTGGGTTCTGGCGCGCGGCATACACCGCCGACCTGGGCACACCGCTGGCCGCCGACGTGGCCGGGCGCGGCTGGGTCGCCTGGAACCTGGAATATCGACGTCTGGGGGGCGGCGGCGGCTGGCCGGCGACGTTCCTGGATGTCGCCACGGGCGTCGACAAGCTTGCCGAGGTGGCCCTGGGAGGCGACCACGGCCCGATCGACACCTCGGCCGTGGTGGCCATCGGCCACTCGGCGGGCGAACAGCTCGCAGCATTGCTGGCCGGACGTGCTAGCACGGCGGTGAGGCCCGGCGACCCGTCGCTGCCCCTCGCCGCCCCGCGGGTTGACCTGACCGGGGTCGTCTCCCAGGCTGGGGTGCTGGATCTGACCGTCGCCGGACGTTCCGGCCTGCGAGGCACGGCGGTGTGGGACCTGCTCGGTGGCACCGCGGCCCAGGTGCCACAGCACTACCGGACGGCCGACCCGATCCGGCGCCTGCCGATCGGCGTGCCCGTCTACTGCGTGCACAGCAAGGACGACACGACGGTCCCCTACGCCCAGAGTACGGCCTACGTCGACGCGGCCACCGAGGCCGGCGACCGGGCCGTCCTGCACCCTGTCCAGGGCGACCACCTGACCCTCATCGACCCGTCGTCGGCGGCCTGGGCGACCGTGGTCGCGCTGCTGCCTGACCTGCTCGGCGGCAGGGGCGAGCCGACGGGATGACTTCTCACGCGGGCGTTCTGGCGCGCACCGCCGGCCTCACCGCGGCTTCGGCGGCCAGGGCACGAAACCGGAGGTTCGCGCCATGTAGGCGGCGTAGCCGGGCCGCTGGGACATGCTGCGCTCGAGCACTCGCTTGCCCGAGCCGAAGGCGAGCAGGTAGACCATCACGACCAGGCTGGGCAGGGTCAGCGGCCCGGGCCAGTGTCCGGCGGCGACCAGGAACAGGCCGGTCCAGACGCACGCGTCGCCGAAGTAGTTGGGGTGGCGGGTGTAGCGCCACAGCCCGGTGTCCAGGACCGGCTCGCGGTCGGGGTCGGCCTTGTAGCGGTCGAGCTGCCGGTCGCCGACCGCCTCGAAGCCGAGTCCGATGAGCCAGAGCGCGGCCCCGAGGTAGTCGAGCACACCGAGCGGCGCGCGCTCGAGCATGCCCACCTGGATCGGCATCGACACGACGAACGTTAGCGCTCCCTGCAGGAGGTAGACGCTGGCGATCGTGAAGACCAGACCGCGGCCGGCCAGGAGCTCGGCATACCTGGGGTCCTCCCCCGCGCCCCGGCTGCGCCGGCCCAGGTGGACGGCCAGACGCACTCCCCACAGCAGTGTCATGACCAGCAGCAGCCAGCGTCGGCCACTGCCGCCGTCACCGGCCGAGCGCACGAAGGTGGTGACCGCGACGGCCACGAACAGCAGACCCCACGCCGTGTCGACGACGCGGTGCCCCCCGGTGTGGCGGGCCCAGGCGAAGGTAACCGCGAGGACCACCACGATCGCCGCAGCGCTCCAGGCCATCGAGCCGAGCAGCGCGCCGCCGGCGAAGCCGGAGTCGGTCATTCCCGGTGCCAGGTGGGGGTGGGGGGCAGACCCGAGTCACCTGAGGGGAGCGGCCGACTGGCCAGCACCTGGTCGACGCCCATCCGACCCTGCGCAAAGGCCAGCGAACCGCCGGCCAGGTAGAGCCGCCATGCGCGCGCCCACTCCTCCCCGACGAGCCGGACCGCCTCGTCGTACCGGGACTCGTAGGCGGCGAGCCAGTCCGCAACGGTGCGGACGTAGTGCTCGCGCAGGGCATGCACGTGGCGGACCTCGAAGCCGGCCGCCTCCAGGTGGCCGAGGGTCTGCGACAGGGGCCGCATGTGCATGTCGGGTGCGATGAACCGCTCGATGAATGCTCCACCCCCGGGAGCGGCATCGCGCCGCCTGGACATCTGTTGCAGCAGCAGTCGCCCGCCGGGCTTCAGCGCGCCGAGCATGGTGGCCGCATAGGTGGGATAGTGGTCCTCACCGACGTGTTCGCCCATCTCGATCGAGGCGACCGCGTCGACGTCCCGCTCGGTGAGGTCGCGGTAGTCCTGCAGCCGCACCTCGACCCGGTCGGCGAGGCCCCGCTCTGCGATCCGCTCGGTGACCAGCTCGACCTGGCTGGGCGAGATGGTGAGGGCCACGACCTGCGCCCCGTAGTGCTCGGCAGCGTGCAGGGCCAAGGATCCCCAGCCACAGCCCACGTCCAGCAGACGCATGCCGGGCTCCAGCCCGAGCTTGCGGCAGACCAGGTCGAGCTTGGCCCGCTGAGCCTGCTCGAGGGTCGCGTCGGCATCGGCGTAGTAGGCGCACGAGTACGCCATGCTCGGATCGAGCTGGAGGGCGTAGAACTCGCTCGCCAGGTCGTAGTGATGGCCGATGGCTGCCCGGTCCCGGGCCGTGGTATGACGTCCACCGCGAAGCCGCGCCTGCGTCACCGGAGCCTTCGGCGGCGGGCCGAGGGCGCCGACCCTGGCCACAGTGCGCAACGCCCCCACCTTCTGTCGGGGAGTCAGCCGCACCGCGCCACCCGGGCCGCTCTGTGCCACGTGCCAGATCCGGCGCAGGCCGTCGGTCAGGTCGTCCACGCCGCCGGGCACGTCGATCTCTCCGGTGACATAGGCCTGCGCCAACCCGAGCTCGCCCGGCCGCCAGACCAGACGGCGCAAGGCCCGCCGCGACCGGATCAGCAGCAACGGAGCGGCTTTTGGTCCGACCTCGCTGCCGTCCCAGGCCCGGATCCGGACCGGTAGCGGGCCGTCTGCGAGCAGCGGCTGCACGACACCGACCAGGCGGCCGGCAACACCCCCACCACGGCCACCCCACGCCCTCAGGCCCTGGGTGCGACGACGCCTCAGGCCCATGACGGCCGCCTGGTCAGCTGGAGCTGGCTGACGCCGAGGTACTCGCTGCGAAAGCCCGCCTCGCAGTAGGCGAGGTAGAACTCCCACATCCGCCGGAAGGTCTCGTCGAAGCCCTGCCCCCGGACCTGCGGCCACTGCTGCAGGAAACGCTCCCGCCACAGGTGGAGGGTGCGAGCGTAGTGCGGCCCCAGCTCCCGGCTCCCGCTGACCCGGAGCGTGGTGTGCGACCGAAGGTTCTGCTCGATGGCCGGCACGGAGGGAATCAGCCCCCCGGGGAAGATGTACTTCTGGATCCAGCCGAAGCTGTGCCGGGTCGCGAGCAGCCGGTCGTGGGCCATGGTGATGGTCTGGATGCCGACCGTCCCACCGGGGGCCAGCAGCCGGTCGAGGGCGGACAGGTAGGTGGGCCAGTAGGACTCGCCGACGGCCTCGATCATCTCCACGCTGACCACCGCGTCGAACCGCCCCTCGACCTCGCGGTAGTCCTGCAGCCGCAGGTCGACCCGGTCGGCCATCCCGGCCTCCCGGACCCGGGCACTGGCAAACCGACGTTGCTCCTGCGACAACGTGATCGTCGTGACGTCTGCGCCGCGCTGCGCCGCGCGGACGGCCAGCGAGCCCCACCCGGTGCCGATCTCCAGCAGCCGGGTACCGGCGCGGACGTGCGCGAGGTCGAGCACGGCGTCGATCTTGCGCTCCTGAGCCCGCTCGAGCATCAGGTCACCGTCGGCGGAGGTGTCGTCGAACCACGCGCAGGAGTAGGTCATCGTCGGGTCGAGGAAGGAGGCGAACAGCTCGTTGCTCAGGTCGTAGTGCGCGGCGACGTTGCTGCGCGAACCCCCGATGCTGTTGTCCTGTTCTGCCGGCAGCCGTCGGTCCACGAGCCCGCGCAGCCGCTGCAGGGCCGGAGGCACGAGGCTGGTCAGCCGCGCGGCGAACGGGGTGAGCAGGTCGGCCAGGTCGGTGCCGGCGCCGGCCTTCCAGTCCCCGGCCATGTAGGCCTCGCCGAACCCGATCTTGGTGTCGCGGCCCAACCGGGCGAAGAACGCGTCCGGCCGCACCAGCTCGAGCACCGGTGTATCCGTCCCCGTGTCGCCGTGGCTGCTCCCGTCGGGGTAGCGGACCTGGACGGGGACGAGCCGGATCGCCCGCTCGAAGATGCGTCGGGCCACGGTGGCGCTCAACGGCGCCCGGGGCGCCGTGGCAAGGCCTGGCCACATGGTCGCGGTGGAGGCACTCATGGTCATACCCCTTCCTGGGGATCGTGTCGGGGTCGAGGCTGGATCGGCAGGCGGCGCAGCCAGAGCCGGAGGCCGTGGAACCTGATGAGCGCCGAAACCCGCTGTGGCATCAGTGGATACCGCAGGACATATCGGATCAGGGCAGTACGGGTGGCCGGTTCGGGGCGGCCCGCGAACGCGGCGCTGAAGACGCGTGCGCCGTCGCGGTGCAGCGTCACCGAGACCGCCACCCGGTCACGGCCCAAGCTGAACTGCAACTGGTAGGAGCCGGTGACGTCGTAGAACGGGGAGACGTAGAAACTCTTGTCGGTCGTGGCTCGGCCGTGGCGGTCGGGGCGCAACAGGTAGGCATGGCGCTCCCCGTAGGTGTTGTGCACCTCGGCCACGACGCAGGCCAGGTCACCCGAGCGGGTGAAACACCAGTAGACCGTCAGTGGGTCGAAGACGTGACCGAGCACCCGCGCTCCCGCCAGCATCAGGATCTGGTTGCCGTCGCCGAGGTCGACGCCCTGGGTGGCAAGGAAGCGCTCCACCTTGGCTTTGATCCGCACCCCGTGGTCCGCGCCGTCACCGCCGCCGTGGCCGAAGTGGTCGTCGGCGTCGAACCGGGCGAGCAGGCGAAGGGTCCACGGCTGGCGCGGCACCTCATCGAGGTCGACCAGCCACTGGTAGACCCGGTTGCGGAAGGAGTAGGGGACCGCTCCGAGCCGGTGGTGGGTCAACCTGCCTCCCACCAGCGCCGGCAGGTCCGGGATGGTCATCGAGTCCGCGCCCGAGGGCCCCGCCGCAGTGGCCGGCCGGCTCACCAGTCCACCCCGAAGTGCCGTGCGGCCGCGACCCCGGAGCGACAGCCGTCCTCGTGGAAGCCCCAGCCGTGGTAGGCGCCCGCGTAGACGGTGCGCCCGGTCGCCAGCCCGGGCAGCCGGGTCTGGGCACGCAGCGTGTCCGGGGTGTAGATCGGATGCTCGTAGGTCATCCGCGCCAGCACCGCACCCGGGTCGACCAGGCCGGGGTCGTTCAGGGTGACCAGGTACTGGTCCGCCGCCTCCAGCCCCTGCAACCGGTTCATCCAGTAGGACACGACCGGCGGCTCGTCCCTCGTACTGCAGCCACTCATCCGGTAGTTCCACGATGCCCTGGCCCGTGGCGCGCGTGGCAGCACCGAGGCATCGGTGTGCAGGACGGTCTCGTTGCGGGAGTAGGCGAACTGCTTGAGGGTGGTGACCTCCGCGTCGCTCGGGTCGGTCAACAGCGCCAGCGCCTGATCCGCGTGGGTCGCGAGAACCACGCGGTCGACCCGGGTGACCCTCCCGGAGACGTCACGCAGGTCCACGCCGTCGGCATGCCGGGTGACGTCGGTGACCGCGTGGGACCGGCGCACGTCCGACAGCCGGGCCGCCAGCCGCTCGACATACACCCGCGAGCCGCCGACCACCGTGGACCACTGGGGCGAGCCGGTCACCGCCAGCATCCCGTGGTGGTCCAGGAACTCGAACAGGTAGCGCGCGGGATAACTCAGCGACACCTCCCGGCCGGACGACCAGACGCAGGAGACCAGCGGCACCGCGTAGTGGGCGATGAAGTGGCCGGTGAAACCCTCCGCGGTCAGCCACTGGCCATACGTGCTGAGGTCGTCGGTGCGGGTGCGCAGGAAGGTGGCTGCCCGACGGTGGAAGCGGCGCACCTGCCCCAGCAGCCGCGCGAACCGCGGGTCCAGCACGCGCCCCGGCTGGGCGAGGACCCCGCGGGCCCCGCGCCCCCCGGCATACTCCAGCCCGCACCCGTCGCACCGGATGCTCATGCTCATCTCGGTCGGACGGACCTGCACGTCGAGTTCCGCGAAGAGTTGGCGCAACCGGGGATAGGTCACGTCGTTGTGCACGATGAAGCCGCTGTCCACGGCGTGCCGCGCGCCCTGGGCGTCGCGCACGTCATGGGTGTGCGCGTGGCCTCCGAGCCGCGGTTCGGCCTCGAACAGGACCACGTCGTACCGGCGGGACAGCAGGTGCGCCGCGGTCAGGCCGGAGACGCCGGACCCGACCACCGCGACCGAGCCAGCGCCGGAGCGCGCCTCTTGCGGCGCTTGCGCCGGCTGCGCACGTGGACTCATTGATCTCTCTCCCTCACCGCTGTCGCCGTGGGTCCCGGCCGGGCTGCCCGCCCCTGCCGGGTGCGACTCGCAGGACAAGGCTAGGAACTATGTCGAAGCAATGTCAAATGTTTGTCTAAGTATCGTATAGTGACGTCATGAGTGCTTCGGAGCAGGGCGGGTTGCGGATTGGCGCCCTGAGCAGCCGCGTCGGGCTGTCCGCCCACACCCTGCGCGCGTGGGAGAGCCGGTATGGCGTCCTGGAACCCGTGCGGTCGGCCGGCGGCTACCGGCTCTACACGCGCGCGGACGAGGCCAGGGTGCAGCGGATGAAGACGCTCGTGGCCGGCGGCCTGGCACCCGCCCAGGCCGCCCAGGTGGTGCTGGCCGACCCGCCGGACGCCACACAGATCGCGGCGCCCGAGACCCCGGCCGGCACTCGAGACCACGTCGGGGTCGAGGCGGTGACCACGGAACTGCGCCGCGCCCTGGACGCCTTCGACGAGCCGGCCGCGCAAGCCGTGCTGGACCGCGCCCTCGACGACCTGTCGCTGAGCTCGGTGCTGCGCGGCGTGGTCGTGCCCTACCTGGCCGATCTCGGCGATCGCTGGGAGCAGGGCACGGCCACGGTGGCGCAAGAGCACTTCGCCAGCAACGTCTTGCGCGGGCGGCTGGCCGGACTGGCTCGTGGCTGGGGAGCCGGCAGCGGGCCGAGGGCTGTGCTCGCGTGTCCACCAGGCGAGCTGCACGACCTGACGCTGCTGGTCTTCGGCATCGTCCTGGCCCGTCACGGTTGGGTCATCACCTACCTCGGGACGTCCACTCCGGTCGAGGAACTGGCCGGGGCGGTGGAGGCGACCTCGCCGGCTCTGGTCGTCGTGGCGGGCACCGACTCCGCGCGGTTCGAGCAGGTGGCCGCCGAGCTCGCTGCGCTGGCAGGTCGTAGCCCGCTCGCCCTGGCCGGTGCCGGCGCGACCGCCTGGTTGGCCGGACGGCTGGGGGCCAGACTGCTCGACGGGGACCCGGTCACCCAGGCCGAGCTGGTCGGGGCGACACGATGAGGGTGCTGGTGGCGGGGGCCACGGGTTTCGTCGGTCGCCGGTTGTGCCGGGCGCTGCAGGACGCAGGCCACGAGGTGGTCGCGATGACCCGACACCCCGACGACTACTCCGGACCGGGGGTGCCGGTCCACGGCGACGTCCACGCCCCCGACTCTCTTCCGGGGGCACTGAGCGGCGACGACGGGCGGCGAGGATGGAGCGGAGCGACCCTGCCGCCAAGGAGCGCGACCACGGGCACGGGCAGGGCCGACGCGGCCTACTACCTGGTGCACTCGTTGGACGCGCCTGACTTCGCGCGCCGGGACGCCGCGGCGGCCCAAGCCTTCGGCGAGGCTGCCGGCGAGGCGGGAGTGCGTCGGATCGTGTACCTCGGCGGACTCGGTGACGACGCCGACGCCTTGTCCGCCCACCTGCGCAGCCGGCGCGCGGTGGAGGGACTCCTGGGTGCGGGAGGCGTGGCCGTGACCACCTTGCGGGCGGGGATCATCGTCGGCCACGGCGGCATCTCCTGGGAGCTGACCCGGCAGCTGGTCCAGCACCTTCCGGTGATGGTGACCCCGACCTGGGTGCGCACTCGCACCCAGCCGATCGCGATCGATGACGTGGTGCGCTACCTCGTGGCGGCTCTCACCCTGCCCCTGCCGGGGTCTCGGGCCTTCGAGATCGGTGGGCCCGAGGTCCTGGAGTACGTGACCATGCTGCGCCGGGTCGCCACCATCGAGCACCGTCCGTTGCTCGTCCTGCCGGTCCCGCTGCTCAGCCCGGGACTGTCCTCGTGGTGGCTGGCCCTGGTCACCGACGTGGACACCGCGACCGGGCGGGCCCTGGTCGACTCGATGACCAACGAGGTGGTCGTCCGGGACGACGCCATCCGCGCCCTGGTGCCGTTCGAGCCGATGTCCTACGACCAGGCCGTCCGGCAGGCCCTGCGGGAGCGCGCCCAGGAAACGGACCCGGAGTGACGACGCCGGCTCGACGGGGCCGTCGTGACCGGCGGGTGGCCGGTCTGCGTGGCCGGCTGCCGCGTCCCCTGCTCGATCAGGCCCCGCGCCCCGCGCCCGAACCAGATCGGGTGCGCACCTTCCGTCGGCAGACCGTGGGCGTGACCGGCCTTGGCGGCGCGGCGTTGCTGGCCACCTCGTTGTCCAGCCGGCCGGGGTCACGGCGTTTCCTGGTGCTCACCCTCACCACGGCAGCCACCTGGACGGTCGGCGCGCTGGCCTCGGGCCCGTTGCATCTGGGGTGGATCGAGGGACGCGACAGCCGGCTGCGTCGGCCGGTGGTCACGCCGGTCGCCACGGGAGCCGGCGCCTTCGGCCTGTTCTACCTCGCGGCCCTGCTGGCGAGGCACATCCCGATCCTCGACCGGGCGATCACCCGGGTCCTGTCCTACGCCGACGAGGGATCGACTCCGGCCGTCGTGCTGACCACGTGCGCCAACGGCCTGGCCGAGGAGCTGTTCTTCCGCGGTGCTCTCTACCAGGCCGTGCGGGAGGACCACCCCGTGGCCGTCTCCAGCGTTGCCTACGTGGCGGTCACGGCCACCACCCGCAACCCCGCGCTGACCCTCGCCGGTGCCGCCATGGGGGTGCTTTTCGGGCTACAGCGCCGGGCCTCCGGCGGCGTGCAGGCGCCGATCCTGACCCACCTGACCTGGTCGGTGTTGATGCTCCGCCACCTGCCGCCCCTGTTCCGACGCCCGACCCGTCGGCGTCAACGGGCGTCCTGAGCAGCCGCAGACCGACTCCGGCTCCTCAGGCGCCGGCTTCCTTCCCCAGCACGTGTCGCAGGGCCGGCTCCAGCTCCGGGTGGCGGAAGACGTGCGCGGCCTCCTGCAGCCGGACCGGCATGACCCGCTGGCTGGCCAGCGCCAGCTCGTCGGCCCCCTCCGATCCCAGCAGCAGCTGTGGCCCCAGCCGCGGAATCGGCAGCATCGTCGGCCGACGCAGCACCGCGCCCAGCACCTGGGTGTAGTCGCGGTTGCGGACCGGGTCCGGTGCGACGGCGTTCACCGGCCCGGACAGGTCGTCGTCGAGCACCGCCCGCAGGTAGACGTCGGCCAGGTCGTCGATGCCGATCCACGAGAGCCACTGGTCACCCCCACCGAGCCGCCCGCCCAGGCCCGCCGCGAACAGGGGGTGGAGCAGCCGCAGGGTGCCGCCCGCGGGTGACTGCACGATGCCGGTCCGCACCTGCACCGTGCGTATGCCGTCTGCGGCCGCCGGTGCGGTCGCCGCCTCCCATTCGCGCACCACCTCGGCGAGGAAGTCCGAGCCCGGCTCGGCCCCTTCCTCGAGGGCGACGTCTCCCCGGTCGGCGCCGTAGTAGCCGACCGCGGAGGCGGACACGAGGACGCGTGGTCCGTCGGGGGTGCGGGCCGCCAGCTCGGCCAGCGCCCGGGTCGGGCCCACCCGGCTGCCGCGAACGGCCGCCTTGTGGCCGTCGGTGAATCGTCCGGCGATCGGGACACCGGCCAGGTGCACCACGGCGTCGACGCCGCGCAGCAGGTCGGCGTCGGGATCCTGCGGGTTCCACTGCCGCTCACCGGAGTTGCTGGTCGGGCGCCGCACCAGCCTGATCACCTGGTGACCGGTCGTGCCGAGCAGCGCACACACCGCGGTGCCGACCAGCCCGCTGGCCCCGGTGACCGCCACCGTCAGGGTCTGCCTGCCCCAGATCCTGGCCCGTGCGAGAGCGGCCAGATCGGCGGCCAGCTGCCGGTGCCGGTAGACGAACATCGATCGCAGAGCGACCTCGGGGACCGAAGTGCGGACCCGGTCGATGACGCGGGTGACGCCGTCGGACACCGGCTCGAACCGGTGCGTGTGCCGCCAGGACAGCACCGAGCCCAGCGGGGCTCCGGTCAGCTGGTCGACGAACTGGCGCGGCGGGTCGTAGCCGTCGGGCCGGTGGGCGGCCGTCCAGCGCAGCCCGCCGGGGAGGCGCAACACGGCGGTCCCGTCGCGCACCGACGATGCCTCCTGCAGGACGCGGACCGACTGCCACGGCGGCGTGAGCCGGTGGATCGCGCCGGGCCGCTCGTGCCAGGCGAAGACCTCCTCGACCGGAGCGGGAACCTCACTGCTGTGCTCGAAGTCGGTCATGGTGCCTCTCGTCGTCGTGGTCGTGTGTCATGTCGATCGCGGCACCGGGCCACCTCGGGACCGGCGCACGATCTCGAGGTTGAGTGCGGTCGCGAAGGCGACCCAGCCGGCGTACGGGAGCAGCAGCAGTGCGGCCGGCCGGTCGATCTGTCGGGTGAGTCTGATCAGGTCGAGCGTCGAGGCTTCGAGCAGCGTGGTGTCGATGAGCGCCACGTCAGGGCGGCGAGCGGTGAAGAACAGCCAGCTCCAGCCGGTGTTCAGGGCGAGGTTGACAACCCAACACCCTTTCAGCCGTCGTCGATCCGCGCCGGCCGAACGGGTCAGCGCTCGGTCGGCGGAGATGGCGCCGAGGGTGTAGAGCGTGGTCCAGGCCGGCGCGAAGACCCAGCCCGGCGGCTGCCACGCTGGTGTGTCCAGCTCGCGGTACCAGCGTGTGTGGACTCGGGTGCCGAGCGACCCAACCAGGGCGGCGCTCAGGGCAGATCCCGCCGTCACGAGGTGAGTTCGTCGGTCGGGTCTCATCTGGCCCCGGTCTCCTCGGGGCCACCTGCCGTCTCGCCGAGGTCGGTGAGGATCGCCTGCGCGGTGCGCCGGCCGGAGACCAGGGCGCCCTGGATCGAGCTGGTGTCACGGTGGTCGCCGCAGACGTAGCAGCCGCCCCACCTGATGGTGCGCCGGAAGGGGTGGGGAGCCGGCATGGCCGGCAGGGCGCGCGGCAGGTCGTAGGTGGCCAGGTGCTCCCAGTCGGAGGTGCTGGTGCCGTAGAGCTGCGCGAGCCGCCGTCGCACGTCCGGCTCCGGCGGCGGCTCCCCCGAGCCGTGCACCCACGAGCTCGCCACGAGGGCACGGTGGTCCGGCGAGTACGACGGTGCCGCGCAAGTCAGCACCACGGTGTTGTCGACCGGTGACCGTTCGGGGTCGACCACGAGCGTGGCCGTGGACAACGGCGGTTCGGGCGCGACGTGGTACCAGGTCGTCACGCCCTTCCAGGATGGCTCGCGCAGGCCGGGCAGCAGCCCGGCGGCGGTGCTCGCGTCGGTGGCCACCACCACGGCTCGGGCGGTCAGGCGCCCGTCGCCGGTGACCACCCGGGTGCCGGCCACCTGTCGCACCCGGGTCTCCAACGTCACATCGAGGCCGTCGGCGAGTTGCTCTGGGAGTCGTTGCATCCCACCCGCGGGCACCGCCGACCAGCCGGTCACGAAGGTCCGCAGCATGAGGTCGGTGAACCGGCTGGAGGTGCTCATCTCGCGCTCCAGCAGCAGCCCGGCGAAGAAGGGGGCGAGGACGCGATCGATCACCTCGTCGGACAGGCCCCACCGGTGCCAGTGGGACCGCGTGGCCTGGTCGGTGCGGCCCTTGAGCCACGACGTGGGTGCGTAGCCGCAGCTGGCGGCGTACGCCGCGAGCGGTGCCAGGTCGCGCAGCCCACCGACCGGCGCCTGCAGCGCGTCCACCACGGCCGTGGGGCGGCGGCGGGGGTCGTCCAGTCGCCAGGGCGTGCCGCCCAGGTGAACCAGTGCCGCCCGCTCGAACCGGCGGGGCTGCAGCGCTGGCACGTCGAGCTGGCGCGGCAACTCGGGGTATGCCGTGCTGAAGACCTGGAAGCCGCGGTCCAGTTGGAACCCGTCGACGCGGTCGGTGCGGATCCTGCCGCCGACTGCGTCGGAGGCCTCGAGCAGCCGGACGCGTAGGCCACTGCGCGCCAAGGTTCGGCCGCAGCTCAGCCCGGCCAGGCCCGCGCCGACGACTGCCACATCTACCTGCTCAACCATCTGCACCACACCATTCCGTCGCCGTGTCAGGCAGGCCGAGCGACAGGGCGCACCAGGACCACATGGACGCACGGGCCGCCCGGGTCTCCCGGGTCCAGGGGACCAGATGCTCGGGCCGCGGGCGGCGATCGTGCCACAGCCGGCCGGTCGGTGGCGTCGGTTCGGTGGCGGCCAGCCACACCGTGGTATCCGCACCATCGGCGACGTCCCGCAGGATCGGCCCGGCGAGTCGTCCGAACCCGGGCAGCGAGGACGCTACGCCGGGCGTGTCCGCCCAGCCGGGATGCATGGCGCACACCGTGACCCGGGCGGGCGCCCACCGCTGCGCGAGGATCGGCAGCAGGGACACCTGCACCCGCTTGGACCGCGCATAAGCGCTGGCACCGCGGTAGGAACCCTTCAGGTACTCCGGATCGCCCACCGGCAGGCGCTGGGCGTACATGCCGCCGGAGGTCACGAACACCACTCGGCTGCTCTCAGCGGCAGCGAGCGTCGATCGCAACAGCTCGGTCATCAGCACCGGGCCCAACACGTGCGTGGCGAGCGACAGCTCGTGGCCCTGCTTCGACTGGGTACGCTGGGCCGGCATCACCCCGGCGTTGTGCACCAGGACGTCGAGCCGGCCCACCTCGGCCGCGAACTCCGCCGTGAACCGCCGTACGTCGATCAGGTCGGACACGTCGCACCGCCACACCCGCAGCTCGGCGCCAGGACAGCGCCTGCGCAGCGAATCTCGCACCCTGGCGCCCTTGTCCGGGTCGCGGACCACCAGATGGACGGCCGCACCCAGGGCCGCCAGGCCGACGCAGGTCTGCTCCCCCAGCCCAGACGTCGCGCCGGTGACGACCACCTGCCTGCCGCCCAGCGCTCCCAGTACCGGGTCGGCCGGCCAGCCAGGCAACCGCCGTCGGACCGAAATGCCCAGCCGTGAGTAGCCGGCGACCAGGCTGCGGTCCATGACGGTGTCGACCCATCGCGCCCCGACCCGGCCTACTCCTGCGGGCATCACAGCGCCTCCAGGGCCGACCGCAGGCCGGCCTCGGCCTGGTCGCCGAGGCGGCTGAACGCGGGTCGCAGCAGCCATGCGGCATACTTCAGTGGGCCCGAGAAGGTGAACAGCGCGACATGGGTGAAGTCGGTGAGGTAGGCGAACACCCGCTCGAGGGGCCGGTCCACCACCACGGTGCGACACACCCGCATCAGTCACCACCCCTTTGCTCGCTTTCCCACTGCATCACATTCACTCCTTGCTCGCGAGCCGACTGGGCCACCAGACCCGGGATCCGAGATCGTGCACCAGCGCGGGCACCAGCAACGACCGGACGACGACGGTGTCCAGCAGGACGCCGAAGGCGACGATGAAGGCGATCTGGGCCAGGAACAGCAGCGGGATGACGGACAGCGCGGCGAAGGTGGCGGCCAGCACGACGCCGGCCGAGGTGATCACTCCCCCGGTGACCGCCAGGCCGCGCAGCACACCGTCCCGGGTGCCGTGTCGCCCGCTCTCCTCCCGCACCCGAGACATCAGGAAGATGTTGTAGTCGACCCCGAGCGCGACGAGGAAGACGAAGCCGAACAGCGGGACCGAGGGATCCGCGCCGGCGAACCCGAACAGGTGGTTGAAGACCAGCGCAGACACCCCGAGGGTGGCGGCAAAGCTGAGCACCACCGTGACCAGGAGCAGCAGGGGCGCGAGCAGTGCGCGCAGCAGCAGCGCCAGCAGCACGAAGATGACCACGAGCACGATCGGGATGACCAGGTTGCGGTCGTGCTCGGCGGTGGTGCGCGTGTCCAGGGTCGTGGCCGTGCTGCCGCCCACCCTGGCCCCGGGGACCGCGTCATGGACCGTGTCGCGCAGCGCCCGCACGGTGTCGATCGCGCGCTCGCTGTCCGGCGGCGCCTCCAGCGTGGCCTGCACCTGGGCGAGCCCGTCCACGCTCGCCGGCTCCTGGCCCGGCTTCACCGGACCGCCGGTCGGCCCGACGGGGCGCGCCTGGCTGACGCCAGGGACCTGCTTGGCGGCGGCGACCGTCTCCGTGACCCGGTCGGCGGGGCCGATGATGACCGCCGGACTGCCGGTGCCTGCCGGGAAGTGCCGCGCCGCGACCTGCTGTCCGGTCACCGACGGGACCTGGTGCAGGAAGAGTGCGTCCTGGGACGTGCCGCCGGCCTGAAGGGTCGGGACGAACGCGGCCAGCACCACCAGACCGGCGCCCGTCCCCACCCACAGCGCGCGAGGGCGCCGGCCCACGAACCGGGCGACCGCGCCCCAGACCCCGGAACGTTCCGGGTGGGGCGAGCCGAACCGCGGTCGCCTCGGCCAGAACGCGGCGCGCCCCAGCAGCACCAGCACCGCGGGCAGGAAGGTCAGCGTCGACAGCAGCGCGCCGAGGATGCCCAGGGCACCCACCGGACCGAGGCTGCTGGTCGAGTTCAGATCGGACAGCAACAGGCACAACAACCCCGCCATCACGGTCAGTCCGGACGCCAACACCGTGGGCAACGACTGCCGCCACGCGACCGCCATCGCGGCGAACCGGGACTCGTGCTCGCGCAGCTCCTCTCGATACCGGGAGGTCAGCAGCAGGGCATAGTCGGTGGCTGCACCCACGACCAGGATGAACAGGATGCCTTGGCTCTGGCCGTTGAGGGTGATCAGGTCGCGGTCGGCCAGCAGGTAGACCAGGCCGCTGGCCACCGCGAGCGCGAACAGCGAGCTGATCAACACCGCGAACGGCAGGACCGGGCTGCGGTAGACCAGGACCAGGATGACCAGCACCACCAGCACTGCGACCAGCAACAGGATCCCGTCGATGCCGGCGAAGGCCGCGGTCAGGTCGGCGGTGAACCCGGCCGGACCCGTCACGTAGCCGCGCGCGCCCTCGGGCAGGCCCGCGCTCACGCGGGCGCGCACCCGGTCCACCACCCCGGCCACGTCGGAGTCGGCTCTGATCGGCACGATGAGCTCGAGCGCCTTCCCGTCCCGGGAGGGGACCGGGCCGGCTACCGGAGCGGCCACCCCGTCGAAACCGGCGATGGCGTCGGCGTCGGCGCGGGCTCGCTGGGTGACTGCCGCGTCCAGGCCGGACGGGTCGGCATACACCACGACCGCCGGCACGGTCTGCTGGTCGTTGAACTTCTTCTGCAGCCTCGCGACCTGGGTGGCCTCGGCGCTGGCGGGCAGGAACGCCGCGGCGTCGTTGGTCTGGACGGTGCTCAGCTTGCCTGCTAGCGGCCCGGTGACGCCACCGACCAGGAGCCAGACCGCCACGAGGACGGCGGGCAGGGCCCACCGAAACCGTGTGGTCCGTCGATGACTTCCCCTCGAGCTCCACATGGCTAGACAGTCTAGGAGGTTTCCCTAGAATGTCTAGTGATGGGTGGTGGATAGCATGGCCGCGATGAACGAGTCGTCGACGTCGGACCTCCACGAAGCGCACTACCTGATCGGTCAGGCACTGCGGGCGCTGCTCGGTCTGGCACCGGACGTGCACGCCGTGCTCGCGCGGCGCGTCGGGGTCGGCATCACCGACCTGACGGCGCTGGACCGGCTCACCTCCAGCGACCAGCCGATGGGGGTCGTCGAGCTCGGCGACAGCCTGGGCATCCGCTCCGCCTCGGCGACCGTCTTGGTCGACCGGCTGGTCGCCGCGGGCCACCTGCAGCGGGCGCCACACCCGACCGACGGGCGCCGCCGGATCGTGCGAGCGACCGGGAGCGCCCACGACGACATGCTGGATGCGCTGCGTCCGCTGATCGCCGGCATCAACCGGGTCACCGAGCAGCTCGACGCCGACACCAGCCGCGCCGTGCTGGCCTACCTGAACGACGTCTGCGCGGTCCTGCGCGACTTCGCCCAGACTCCCGGGCAGACCGGGCCCGCGTCGGCTCCCGCCGAGGGGCCGACCTGACCGCGCCTTCATCCGGTCCTGGCGGACAGCTCGACCGTGGCCGGCCACCCCTCCGGGCGATCTCGTGCGACCCGCACTGCTCGGTCGAGGTGGAACACTGGGCGGAACAGCCAACGAGGGGTCGCGGAGCCGAGGAGCGCACCATCAACGAGCAAGGTGAAGCGGGACTGTCGATCGGCGAGCTGTCTCGACGGACCGGGGTGCCGTCTGCCACGTTGCGCACCTGGGAGGCGCGTTACGGCGCGCCGGCCCCTCTTCGCCGGGAGGGGCGGCACCGGCGGTATGCCGAGCGGGATGTCGCCCTGGTCGAGGAGATCCTGCGCCGGCGAGATGCAGGGCTGGGCCTGGCCGCCGCGTTCCGCCTCACGACGAACTCCGAGGATGCTCCTGAACCCTCCGTCTTCGCCGGACTGCGCCGTCACCACCCCGGCCTGCGGCCGCAGGTGCTGCGCAAGCCCACCCTGCTGGCCCTGACCCGCGCCATGGAGGACGAGTGTTGCGCCCGGGCGCAGCAACCGGTGCTGTTCGCGAGCTTTCAGCGGGAGCGCTTCTACCGCGCCTCGGCTGCTCGGTGGCAGGAGCTGGCGCGGACCGCGCGAGCGGTGGTGGTGTTCGCCGACTTTGCCCGACCGAGCGCGCGCGGGGTGGCGCCGCTCGAGGTGCCGGTGCCCGCCGATGCCCCGATGCGCCGCGAATGGGCCCTGGTCTGCGACGCGCCGGACCACCCGGCGGCGCTGACCGGGTGGGAGGTCCCAGCCGAGGGTGGTATCGCGGACTCGCAGCGCCGGTTCGAGACCGTGTGGACCATCGATCCAGCGGCGGTCCGGGATGCGTCACGAATCGCGGCGCGGCTCGCCGATCGATACGCGCCGGGACAGGCCGGGGAGCTGGAGCAGCACTTGGCGGGCAGCCCCGGACCAGCGTCCCGCGACGTGGTCCGCGCCGAGGGGCTGTTCGACAGGATGCTGGGCTACCTGGAGAGCGCGCGTCCCGGCTGAACCGGGCCGCCGTCACGAGCCGCCGACCCAGGGATCAGGGCTTGCCGTGCTGGTAGCGCCGCAGCGCCTCCCGGCGCTCCTCGGCGTGGTCGACGATGCGCCTCGGGTATCCGTGGTCGTAGCCGCCGGTCGCCTGCCAGGGCCGGTGGACCGCCGCGCCGGTCAGGTGGCGCAGCTGCGGCACCCATCGGCGGACGTAGTCGCCGTCGGGGTCGAAGCGCTCGCCTTGGGCCGTCGGGTTGAAGACCCGGAAGTAGGGCGCGGCGTCGGTCCCGGTGCCCGCCACCCACTGCCACCCGTGGTTGTTGGACGCCAGGTCACCGTCGATGAGGTGCGCCAGAAAGTGCCGAGCCCCCACCGGCCACCACACGTGCAGGTCCTTGGTCAGGAAGCTCGCGGTCACCATCCGGACCCGGTTGTGCATCCACCCCGTCTCGAGCAGTTGGCGCATCCCCGCATCCACCAGCGGGTAACCGGTCCGCCCCTCGCGCCAGGCGTCGATCGCGTCCTGCGGCTCGTCGTAGCGCATCCCGGACAGCGAGTCGCGCAGGTCGGTCCACGCAGACCTCGGCTGGTGCCACAGGACGTCGGCGTAGAACTCGCGCCACGCCAGCTCGGTCACGAATCGCTCGGCGCCTGCGCCGCGCTGCGCCAGACGCGGCGCGAGGTCGGCCAGGAGCGTGCGTGGGTGGACGACACCCAGCTTGAGGTAGGGCGAGAGCCGTGAGGTCCCCTCCCGGTCCGGCCGGTCTCGTTCGGTGTCGTATGCCGTGACCCCCGTCTCGAGGAATCTCTCCCACGTGCCCCGCCCGCCGGCCTCCCCGGGCACCGGGAGACCGGACGCCTCGGGACTGCGTGCCGCCTGGTCGACCATGCTGGCGGCCTGCGGGTCGCTGTTGACGGACGACCACCGCACGGCCTCCGGCGCTTGGTCCGGGGCCGGCCAGCCGTGCTCGCGCCAAGCCCGCGCGAAGGGGGTGAAGACGCGGTAGGGCTCTCCGTCGACCTTGCGCACGAGGCCGGGCCCGACGGCATACGGCGTCCCGGTCGCGACGAACTCGACGCCCAGCTTCGTCACGGCTCGCTCGACGTGCCGATCGCGCCGCCGGCCGTAGGGCGTGCTCTCGGCGGAGACGTGGACCGACGAGGCGCCGACCTCCCTCGCGAGGTCGGGGACCACACGACGGGGATCTCCGAGACGCAGAACCAGCCGCCCGTCGTACGCCTCGTTCGTGGCTGTCAAGGTGGCCGCCAGCCAGGCACGCCGCGGCCCACCCGCCGAGTCCCACAGACGGGGGTCCACGACGAAGACGGGCAGCACCCCCGCCGATCCGGCAGCCGCGCCCGCCGCGGTCAGCGCCGGCAGGTCATGTCGCCGCAGGTCCCTGCGCAGCCACAGGATGCTCGGGCCGGTCATGACATCACGCTCCATTGACATGGTTTCACAATGAGTAGATTATGGTATTCACAATGAAGATATAGCCAGATCGAGGGACCGGTCCCACCCGAAGAGGTGAGCCGGGCAGGCGGGAGGCGCCGATGGGCACCTCGAGCATTCCGAAGGGCGCGGCCGGGCTGCGCACCGACGATCCTGCGCCCCGGGTTCCCAGCAGCGGCCCGGCCGCCTCCCTCGGCGGCGTGGCCGGCTGGTTCGACGACCGCACCGGCGGCGCCAAGGGCGTCCGTCACCTGATGCAGAAGGTCTTCCCCGACCACTGGTCGTTCATGCTCGGCGAGATCGCGATGTACTCGCTGATCATCCTGCTGGTCACCGGGACGTTCCTGTCCTTCTGGTTCGTGCCCAGCATGAACGAGGTCATCTACCACGGGTCCTACGCCCCGCTGCAGGACATCCAGATGAGCGAGGCCTACCGGTCCACGCTGCACATCTCGTTCGACATCCGCGGCGGTCTGCTGATCCGGCAGATCCACCACTGGTCGGCGCTGCTGTTCCTGGTGTCCATCACGGTGCACATGTTCCGGGTCTTCTTCACCGGCGCGTTCCGCAAGCCCCGCGAGATCAACTGGGTCATCGGCGTCACGCTCGCGTTCTGCGCGACCATGGAGAGCTTCGCCGGCTACTCGCTGCCGGACGACCTGCTGTCCGGCACCGGCCTGCGGGTGGCCGAGGGCTTCATGCAGTCCATCCCGGTGATCGGCAGCTACGTCCCGTTCCTGCTGTTCGGCGGGCCGTTCCCAGGTGAGGACATCGTCCCGCGGCTGTACATGATCCACATCCTGTTGCTGCCGGCCCTGATCGTCGGCCTGTTCACGGCGCACATCCTGTTCGTGTTCATCCACAAGCACACGCAGTACCCCGGCCCGGGCCGGACCGAACACAACGTGGTCGGCTACCCGTTCATGCCGGTCTACACCGCCAAGGCCGGTGGCTTCTTCTTCATCGTCTTCGGTGTGACCGCGCTGCTCGCGGCGCTGGTGACAATCAACCCGATCTGGTCCTACGGCCCCTACTCCCCAACCCAGATCAGCGCTGGCTCGCAGCCCGACTGGTACATGTTCTTCGCCGACGGGGCGCTCCGGCTGATGCCGCCCCTCGAGTTCGCCGTCTGGGGCATCACCCTCAGCATCAACCCCCTGCTGCCGGGCATCCTGCTGCTGGGGATCCTGTTCACCATCGCCGGGGTCTACCCGTTCCTCGAGGCCCACGTCACCGGCGACACCCGTGAGCACCACCTGCTCGACCGTCCCCGCAACGCCCCGACCCGCACCGGGCTCGGTGCGATGGCCATCACCTTCTACGCCCTGCTCATGCTCGGCTCCAGCAACGACATCATCGCGGACAAGGTCCAACTGTCGATCAACGACATCACCAACCTGCTGCGTTGCCTGGTGATCGTCGGTCCCCCTGTTGAACGGCGGTCTGCCTGGCGATGATGCCGTCGTCGAGGGTGACGACGGATCGGGGGTATGAAGAAGCCCCGGCGGCGAGGGCTGGCGGGGCTTCTTGGTCGGGATGTCGCGGTAATGGTTACTCTGCCGTGACTTCGGCGACGGCGGCGCGGGTGCTGGACTCGTCGACGATGGCCTTGCTGGCGGCGTAAGCGGCGACCAGGGCTTGGACGGCGAGGTTGTTGACAGCTCGGGGTAGGCCACGGGCAACTTGGTGGATCAGCGCCAGGGCGTCGTCGCTGAACAGGGTGTCGGATCGGCCGGCGAGGGCGAGGTGGTGGGCCACGTAGCCGGCGGTCTCTTGGGCGCTCATCCCGGTCATGGCGTAGCGCAGGGCGATGCGTTGGTCGAGCGCGGCGAAGGTGCCGAGCTTGATCCTGCGGCGCAGGGTGGGCTGGCCGATGAGCAGGCAGGCGAACGGGGAGTGGGAGTCCATGTCGGCGTTGGTCAGCAGTCGTAGCTCCTCGAGCTGCTCGGCAGTCAGCAGGTGGGCTTCGTCGAGGATGAGGACGACGGTGCGGCCGCGTTCGTGGTCCTCGGCGGCGAGGAGGTCGGCCGTTTGCGGGATGAGCGCGGCCTTGTGGAACCGCGGCACGCCACCCAGGGCGGTGACGATGCCGCCGTACAGGCCGCGGCCGCCGACGGCGGGGTTGCCCAGGTAGATGATGGTGTGTCGGGAGGAGTCCAGCCCGGCCAGGGCGGCACGGGCGGCGACGGTCTTGCCCGCGCCGACCTCTGCGGTGATCACGCCCAGGGCGCGTTCGGCCACGCACCAGCCGATCCGGGCCACGGCCTCGGCGTGTGAGGCGTGCCGGTGCAGCATGCCCGGCGCCAGGGACCGGCCGAAGGGCATGGTGGTGAATCCGTAGTGGGACTGCAGCTTCTCGATCATTTCGATGTCTCCTGGCCGCCGTCGACGTCGGTGGTGTCGGCGTCGGTGGTGTTGGCGTCGGTGGTGTTGGCCTGGATGTCGGTGCCGGGCAGGGTGAGCTGGCCGGGGACCTGCTCGGGTGGTGAGTCGATCCGGGAGTAGGCCAGCCGCTGGGCCAGCTTGGCGGTGTGGGCGGCCTCGACCAGGTGCAGGTAGTCGATCCCGGTCGCCGCCGGTGGTGGGGTGGTCTCGTCGGGTCGGGCCTTGGCGTGCACGTGCCGGCCGATCCGGTGCGGGATCGCCTCCCCCATGGGCCTGCCCTGCCAGCGGACCTCGATCCGGGTCAGGTCGAAGGGGTCGAAGACCAGCTCGACACGGCGCCCGATCAGTGTTGTCCGTCGCTGATCTTGCCGAGGATGCCGTCATCGGTGTTGCCGATGGTCGGGGTGTGAGTTGGCCCCGCCTGCTGGGGTGCGGGCGGGGCCTTGGTCGGCTCAGTGATGGGGTGCTCGGCGTGGTGACGCGGCGGGGGTCAGTCGGCACCTTCCTCGGAGATCGCGATGCGCGCGGCCTTCTCGTCGACGATGGCGCTGCTCTTGGCGAAGGCGGCGGTGAGGGCGTTGACGGCGAGGTTGTTCACCGCGCGGGGGTAGCCGCGTGAGGCGTTGTGGATCAGGGTGATCGCGTCGTCGCTGAACAGGGTGTCGGCGCGTCCGGCGAGCTTGAGGTGGTGGGTGATGTAGGCGCCGGTCTCGGTGGGGCTCATCCCGGCCAGGGCGTAGCGCACCGCGATGCGCTGGTCCAGGGCGGCCAGCACGCCCAGGCGCAGCCGTTGGCGCAGGGTGGGCTGTCCGATGAGCAGGGCGGCGAAGGGGGCGCCGGAGTCCATGTCGTGGTTGGTCAGCATCCGCACGGCTTCCATCTGGGTGTTGTCCAGCAGGTGGGCCTCGTCGAAGATCACCACGGGGGTGCGGCCGCGTTCGGCGTGTTCGGCGGCGAGGGCCTCGGCGGCCTGCGGGACCAGGGTGGCGGTGTAGAAGCTGGGGACCTGTCCGAGCGCGGAGACGATGTGGTGCAGCATGCCGCGGACCCCGACGGAGGGGTTGGGCAGGTAGATCACCACGTGTCGGGAGGTGTCCAGGGCGGCGGTCGCGGCGCGCACGGCGACGGTCTTGCCGGCACCGACCTCGCCGGTGAGCACGCCGAGGGCGTGCTGGTCGATGCACCAGCCGATCCGGGCCACGGCTTCGGCGTGCGCGGCGTGGCGGTGCAGCATCGAGGGCGCCAGGGCACGGCCGAAGGGCATGGCGGTGAAGCCCCAGTGTGATTGCAAACGTTGGATACTCATCTACTTGGCCTCTCGTGCCTGGGCGTTCGGGTTGTCGGTGAAGTCCTCGATGCGGGTCTGTCCGGGGATCTGCTCGGGTTCGTCGGTCGTGGGCGTGGTGGCAGCTGCCTGTGGTGGGGCGGAGTACAGGGCGTGGAAGCCGATGCGTTCGTCCGCGGCGACCTGGGCGTGGTGGGCCTGGGCGACCAGTTGCAGGTAGGCGATGCCGGTCCCCGGGGCCGGCGGCGGCTCGGGGGTTTCGGGCCTGGCCTTGGGGTGGGCGTGCCGGGTGATCACGTGCGGAACGGCGGGCCCGTAGGAGCGCCCGCCGTGGCGGACCTGGATGGCCTCGAGGTTGAACGGGGAGAACACCAGCTCGACCTTGCGCCCGACCAGGGCCGGCTCGACCTGGTAGGTGTTGCCGTGCAGTGACACGGTCGCGGTCTTGGTGACGGTGCGCAGCGTCGACCACAAGAACGCCTCGGTCAACGCGTCCGCGGACGGCATGGCTGGGCCGTGCCCGGCGGCCTGCCAGCCGTCGTTCCACCGGGCCAGCGGGGTTTGCCCGGTTTCGGAGTGCACCTGGTGGTGGTAGACCGACTCCACCCACGCGGTGAACAAGGAGTTCAACTCCAGCAGGGCTGCCGCAGGAGACTGGTCTCGTTCGGACAGGTCGGCGGCGGTGGTGTCGGCGACCTCGACGAGGAACTGCTCGCGCACGGTGCGAAACAGTCGCTCGATCTTCCCTCGTCCCTGGGGCCGGTGCGGGGTGGAGTGCACCAGACGGATCCCGAGCTTGCCGCAGGCGCGCAGCAGCCACGCGTCCACGTAGGCCGATCCGTTGTCGACGTAACAGGATTGGGGTACGCCGCGGGCGGCCAGGGCCGGTTCGAACGCGGCAGCCAGTCGCACGACGTCCTCGGCGAACCCGAACCGGTGCCCGGTGACCAGCCGGGAGTGGTCGTCCAGGAACGCGAACAGGTAGCTCTTGCGGCCACCCACCCGCGGTCCGTGCAACGCGTCCCCGACCCAGCGCTGGTTCGGTGCGTCGGCTTCGAACCGGCCGAACGCGACCTGCTCACCGGTGGCCGGGCCCATCAGGTCGCGGCGGTGGAACAGCCGCAGCAGCGTGGACTCCGAGGGCGAGTACCCGCCCGAGGTGCGCAGGATCCGGGCGACCTGGGCGGCGGTCCGGGCGGGGTTCTCTCGCTTGAGCGCGACCGCCAGCTCGAGCACGGTGGTGTCGATCCGGGACCCGGGCTGGCGGATCGAGGGGATCAACGCCTCGAACCCGCCGACCCGGTAGCGGCGGATCCAACGGTCCAGGCTGTCCCGGGAGTAGCGGTGCTGCCCACCGAACGGGCCGGCATGGCTGCGGGCGGCGATTGCTCGCACGATCCGCCCGCGAGCCTTGGTCGACAACTCCGGGTCCAAGGCAGGACAGATCAACTGGTAACGGAACAACGCCACCTGCTGGGCCCGCTCACGGCGCTTGACATCGTCTTGCTCGGGTGTGCTCACCGGTGAATACCTCGCTTCGGCAACGGGAAGCCCGGCCAGGACCCGGCCAGGCGGTGACTCCCGCGAGGATTCCCGCTCCCGACACCGAGCGTCAGGGGCAACTGGTGTTGCCGGTCGCCTGCTGTTCGGTCGAGGGCCATCCGGGGGCGAGCAGCCGACCACCAGAGCACGCCGCGGCGACCTGCCAAGCCGTCACCGGGCCGAGCACGCCCACGCTTCCGAACCGATCGATCAGCGCCGCGGTCGCCGCGCCCAAGGCCGCGAGCAAGTCCCGCCACGGCGAACCCAGCGCCTTCGGGACCGGCCGGTCCACCCCGGCACGGGCGGCCACACCCAGCAGGTACCCCCGGGCCGCTTCCAGCCGGCCGGCTGCCACCCGCAGCCAGCCGCGCACCGTCGCCGCCGGCACCCCCAACCTCGCCCCGATCGGCCGATGCCCGCAACCCCCGGCGCGGGCCACCAGCGCCGCCCCGATCACCTCCGCGGCATCCGCCCGCCGCAGCAGCACGGTCACCGGCAACAGCACGTGCGTGACCAGACAGCCCGGACACCGCGCCCGCCGCGGCCGCAGCCGTCCTGACAGCCCTCGCACGCCACGGGTGCGCGCCCACCCCCACGGGCGCAGCGCCGTGGAGCAACCTGGGCATTCGATGCGCCCGTCCGCCAACCGCGACTCGACCCGACCCTGATCAGCCTCTACCGTCATCAACGGGTGCCTCCGTGCATCCAGCACGGCCCTCCCGCGACGGTCCACCACGACGTTGGCGTGGGAGGGCCGTTGTCGTCTCTTCCGAAGAAGCGATTCTCCCGGTCAACTGCACCGTGATGGCGCCGAGCAACTCAACAAACCCCACAGACAGCCGATCGACCCTCGCCGGCAACCTCAGTGACTGCCCGGGGCCTCCACGTCGTCACCCACAGTGACGGTCAACAGTGGGTCGGCTGGTGGTGGGTGTGTGCCAGAGAGCGGGGCGGGGTGTGTGCCGATCTCGGCGAGCACGTTCTACCGGCGGTTGAAGGTCTCCCGGGCCCGGCACGGCAGCGACCCGGCCCGGCACGAGCGGGAGGTCCGCGGCCGCCGGGCCGGGTTCGAGCTGGCCGAGGACGGCACCGCCTGCCTGTGGGTCACCGGCGACGGCCCCCGCGTGGTGGCCGCCCACCGCCGCATCGACACCATGGCCCGCGCCGCCCGCCGCGCCGGCGACCCACGCACCCTGGACCAGCTGCGCAGCGACCTGATCGTGGACCTGCTGCTGTACGGCATCGTGGCCACCGACCTGATCGACGACCCCACCGGCGACACCGCCGGCGACACCGCCGAGGACACCACCGCTGAGGACCCCACCGGTGAGGACACCACCGGTGAGGACACCACTGAGCGCGGCGCTCCTGAACGCGCCAGCACACCGACCGGCGGGCCGCCACCGGGCCAGCAGCCCCCCGAGCACGAGCCAGCGGGGCGCGGCGCCCGGGTACCGTTCGCGATGCCGGAGGCGCCGGCGCCCGGCCCGGCGCAGCGGCGCACCTGGGACCTGATCGGCACCCCACCCCCGGCCCTGGTGCACGTGGTCGTCTCCCTGGACACCCTGACCGGCACCCGCCCCGGCGTGGGCGAACTACCCGGGCACGGATTCCTGCCCGCCGACCAGACCCGCGAGCTGTGCCTGGCCGCCGGATCCACCTGGCGACGCCTGGTCACCGACCCCGCCAGCGGCCACCTGGTCGAGCTGACCTCCACCAGCTACCAGGCCCCACCGGCCCTGGCCGCCCAGGTCGACGCCCGCGACCACCTGTGCCGCGGCCCCGGCTGCACCGTGCCGGCCCCACACTGCGACTTCGACCACGACACCGACCACGCCGCCGGCGGCAAGACCAGCACCAGCAACGGCTCGGCCAAACACCGCCGCCACCACAACCTGAAGACCCGCCGCCTGTGGCACACCCGACAACACCCCGACGGCACCATCACCTGGA
>NZ_DASSTI010000130.1:0-8859 GCF_035708005.1 Segeticoccus sp.
ACGATCACGGACCACCTGGCGCGCCGCGTGGCGGCGACGCCCGAGGACACGTCCACGGTCAAGAAGCTGTGGGACGAGACCTTCGGTCTGGAGCGCTGGTGGTTCGTGCCGATGGGCGAGCCGGGGCAGTGGACGCCGGCAGCAACGCCGATCCAGGGGCAGAACATGCTGCTGGGCTTCACCACCCGCGAGCGCGCGCTGGACTTCGCGCAGACCCAGGGCTTTGTCGCCGACGAGCAGGTCATCGACCAGCTCGCCATGAGCCCGGCCGACGTCGTGGCGCACGTCACGGACTACGAGTCCTCGGGCATCGAGGCGCTCATCATGGACGCCGACACCACCGGCTACTTCGCGCCGCTCGAGCACCTGCCGAAGATGTGGTCCCAGCTGCAGGGACCGCTCGAGCCGGTCACCGATGAGGCCCAGGACGAGGAGAACGTTGCCCCGGCGACGGGGGCGCTACCGCGCCTTGATCCTGACGACGCCGACGCCTAGTGCGGTAACACCGCCGACACCATCAGCTCAACTCGTCGCTCGGGCCGCACTGCTCTCGTGGCCTCGCTCACTCATCGTTGCTGCCTCCGGTACTCCTCGCGCTCGGTTCGCAATTGGTCGTTCTCGGCCTCGAGCTGGCCGTTCGTCACCTCGAGTTGGTCATTGGCCGCCTCGAGGTCCAGCACCATCCCCACCCCCGCAAGGTTGAGGCCGGCCCCCAGCAGCTCGTCGATTCGGCGTAGCCGGCTCAGGTCGTCCTCGCTGTAGCGCCGGGTGCCGCCCTGGGTGCGTGCCGGCTCGAGGAGCCCCCGCGACTCGTACAGGCGCAGCCGCTGGATGCCCATGCCGACGAGTTCGGCGGCCACGGAGATCCCGTAGACGCCTTGACCACGCGGCGGTCGGCCGTCCTCCACGGGCACTCCCCACTTCCGTTGAATGAGCCTCTTGCGCCATATTCTCACAAGTGCTATATGAAATCTATAGCGATTGCCACAGTTTGTCCCGTCTGTGGCACGACGGCTGGAAAGGAGTAGTTGGAGGTGGTCGAGATGTTGATGCGTACCGATCCGTTCCGTGAACTGGACCGTCTCACCCAGCAGATGCTGCGCGGCAACGGCACGCTCGCACACCCAGCGGCGATGCCCATGGACGCTTGGCGCGACGGCGACACGTTCGTGGTGGAGTTCGACTTGCCAGGCGTGGCCGCCGATGCCATCGACCTCGACGTCGAACGCAACGTCGTCACGGTCAAGGCCGAGCGCCCGAACCGCACCGAGGACGGCGAGCTGATCGCCGCCGAGCGACCCCGGGGCGTCTTCAGCCGCCAACTGGTCCTGGGCGACAACCTGGACACCGACGCGGTCAGCGCCAGCTACGAGACCGGTGTGCTGACCCTGCGCATCCCCGTGGCGGAACACGCCAAGCCGCGGAAGATCGAGATCAGCACCGGCTCGACCGAGCGGCAGGCCATCAGCGCCTGACCGGTCGACCGGCGGCCCAGTACCCCTCAGTGGTCAGTCATCCAGGAGGGAGGTCAACCGGCAGCGCCAGGGGCGGCGGGCCGTGCCTTTCGCAGGGGCGGGGCACGGCCGGCCTCCGTCCGGCGTCCGGACCACTACTGCCCGATGAGTGCTCGACGGGATCCTTTTGCCGTTCTGGGCGTGCCACCGGATGCCACGCCACAGGAGGTCAACCGGGCCTACCGACGCCTGATGCGTCGCTACCACCCCGATACCCGCATCACCGGTGAGGACGGCGACCGCCTGCTCACAGCGGTCATGACGGCCTACCGGGAGTTGCAGCAACGCGCGGAGATCGCGTCCGAGCCGCCGCCTCGCTCCACTGTGGTCCGACCGACGGAACGCAGAGCAGACCCACCGATCCAGGCGGGACCGGTGCACTGGTGGCCCTCACCCCGCCAGTGAAACCGGTTGGGCGGACAGCCGGTCAGCTCTTGGCCACGTTGATCTGCGACTTCGTGATGGCCCCCTGGGTCTCCGACCACTTCTTGAGGATCTTCAGGTAGTCGGGGCTCGCGATGAGCTTGTTCATGGCGCCCTGCAAGGCCTTGGTGAAGGTGCCGTCGTTCTTCGGGACGGCGATGGCGTACGGCACCGGCGAGTAGGCGTTCCCCGCGGTCTGGAAGGCGCCGTGTGACTTGGCCGCCATGTAGCCGGCCACCCCGGAGTCGGCCAGCGCCGCGTCGATGCGCCCCGTCGACAGGGCGAGGTTGACGCTGTTCTGGTCGGGGTAGGTCTTCTCGTTGATCGCCTTCTTGCCCGCGGACACGCACTTCTTGCTGCGTGCCGCGATGTCCTGGTCCTGGATCGTCCCCTTCTCCGCCGCGACCGTCTGCCCGCACAGCGACATGCCCTGCGGCGACAGGTGCTTGGGGTTGCCCTTCGGCACCAGCAGCTGGGTCCCGGCTCGCATGTAGGTGACGAAGTCGACGACCTTCTCCCGCTGCTTGGTGTCACCGAAGGAGGACATGCCGAGCTGGTACTTGCCCGAGGCCAGCCCGGGGATGATCCCGTCGAAGGACGCCTTCTGGAAGTTGAAGGTGATGCCCAGGATCTTGCCGAGCGCCGCCCCGAGGTCGGGGTCCACCCCGACGATCGTGGTGTTGTTGCTGCCGATGAACTCCATCGGGGCGTACGTCGGGTCGGTGGCGACCGTGACCGAGCCGCTGGAGCGGATCTGCTTGGGCACCAAGGCCGCCAGCTTCGGATCCTTGCTGAGCCCGGCGGTGAGGCCGGCAGCGCCGGCTGCCCCACCGGCGCTGCCGGAGCTGCTCGGGCTGCTCGACATCGAGCTCGAGGAGGCGGTCGAGCTGGACGCCGAAGAGCTGGACGCCGAAGAGCTCGACGAGGAGGAGCTCGCGGACGGTGACGACCCACACGCCGCGACGAGCGTGAGCGCCACGGCGCCTCCCACCACCGCCGTCACACCGGTCAGCTGCCTGTTGCCCATGGTGCCCTCCTGCCGAGTCCTCATGGCGACGAGTTGTCGTCGGACAGGTGATGTCACCGAGCAATGTACGTCCGCCAGATCAGGATTCAAGCCTTTGAATTGCGCTGATCCACAACGAGTCCGGCCGCTCATGGGAGAGGCACAGGGGGCTGCGGCATACTCGTCAGCCAGCGCCCAGCCCGCTTGCAGGTCCAGCGCGCTGCCAACGATCCGAGTGAGGTGACGCCGCGTGACGGCATACGACGTGGTGGTCGTCGGTCTGGGTGCGATGGGCAGCTCGGCTGCCCGGCACCTGGCCGCCCGCGGGCTAAGGGTGCTGGGGCTCGAGCAGTTCACGCCGGCTCACGACCGCGGCTCCAGCCACGGGGACTCGCGGATGATCCGGCAGGCCTACCTCGAGCATCCCTCGTACGTGCCGCTGCTGCAGCACGCCTACCCGCTGTGGGAGGAGCTCGGCGAGCGGGCGCACCAGCGGCTGCTGACCGAGACCGGCGGTGTCATGATCGGCCGGCCCGACTCGGGCGCGGTCGCCGGCAGCCGCCGCAGCGCCGAGCAGTGGGGCCTGCCGCACGAGCTGCTCGACGCGACCGGGCTGCGCGAGCGGTTCCCCACCTTCAGCCCGGGCGACGACGAGGTGGCCCTCTACGAGGAGCGCGCCGGGTTCGTCCGGCCCGAGGCCACCGTCCGTGCGCAGGTCGAGGCCGCGACCGAGGACGGCGCCGACCTGCGCTTCGGCGAGCCGGTGACCGGGTGGCGCGCCACCGGGTCCGGGGTGCGGGTGAGCACCGCGGCGGAGTCGTTCGACGCCGGACACCTCGTGCTGGCGCCCGGCGCGTGGGCGCCCCGGCTGCTCGACCTGCCGATCGCCCTGACCGTCGAGCGGCAGATCCTGCACTGGTACGCCCCCACCGGCGGCACCGAGCCGTTCGCCGTCGGCCGCCACCCGGTCTGGATCTGGGAGGACCCCGACGGCGACGAGGTCTACGGCTTCCCCGCCCTGCCCGGCGAGACCGAGGTCAAGGTCGCGTTCTTCCGCCGGCCGGTGCCCGCCGACCCCGACCACGTCGACCGGGTCGTGCACCCCGAGGAGGTCGCGGAGATGGACGTCACGATGCGCCGCAAGCTCCCCGCCCTGGCCCAGCACACTCGCGCCGTGACCTGCCTCTACACCCTCACCCCCGACAGCCACTTCGTCCTCGGCCGGCACCCGGAGTACCCCCAGGTCAGCGTGGCCGCCGGGTTCTCCGGGCACGGGTTCAAGTTCACCCCGCTCGTCGGGGAGATCCTGGCCGACCTCGCCACCGAGGGCACCACCCCGCACGACGTCAGCCTGTTCGACCCGGCCCGGCCCGCGCTGCGCCGGTAGCCGCGGCGCCGCGCCGGTGCGGGCCCGGCGGGTGGACCCGGCGAGGTGAGCACCCGGCATACGGGACAGACTGAACCCCCGTGCAAGGGGTGCTGACCGGCTTCTGGGTGATCATCGCGGTGATCGCCCTGGGGTTCGGGCTGGCGCACTTCGGGGTGCTGCGCGAGGAGGCGCAGCGCATGCTGACGCGGCTGACCTTCTTCGTCGCCACGCCGGCGCTGCTGTTCCGGCTGCTCGCCCGCAGCGACGTGCACGAGGTGCTGTCCGCGCCGCTGGCCGTGGCGGCGCTCAGCATCGCGGTCAGCGCCGGCCTGCAGGTCCTGCTGTCCCGGCGGGTGTGGCGGCTCGGCACCGACGACACGGTGATCAGCACACTCGCGAGCTGCTATGTCAACGCCGGCAACCTCGGCCTGCCGATCGCGATCTACGCCCTCGGCAACGGCGCCGCGGTCGTGCCGGTCATGCTGCTGCAGCTGGTGGTGCTCGCGCCGACGGCGTTCGCGGTGCTCGACTCGGTCACCTCCGGGCGGCGCGTGTCGCTTGGGATGATCCTCACCATGCCGGTGCGCAACCCGATCACCGTCGGCACGCTGCTCGGGCTGCTCTGGTCGATCAGCGGCTGGACGCTGCCGAAGCTGATCGGCGACCCGGTCACGCTCGTCGGCGACATGGCGGTGCCGGCGGCCCTGCTCGCGTACGGCATCTCCCTGCGCCTCGGCCCCCGCCCGCTCGGCGGCGTCAACCGCGGGCAGGTCACCGGGGTGGCGCTGCTCAAGCTCGTGGTCCAGCCGGTCGCCGCGTATGCCGCCGGCCGCTGGCTCTTCGGCCTGTCCCCGCACGAGCTGCTCACCGTGACGGTGATGGCGGCCCTGCCGACGGCTCAGAACATCTTCATCTACGCCAGCCGCTACCAGCGCTCGATCGTGCTCGCCCGCGACGCGATCTTCGTCACCACGGTGCTGTCCGTGCCGACCATCCTCGTGCTGACCGCGCTGCTGGCGTGAGCCGCCGTCCCCTGCGCGACTGACGACCTGGTCGGTGGCGTTTCGCGGCCTCGGACGGGGGCGAAACGCCACACGCGGGGTCGTCGGTCGCGGGTGGCGGGCACCGGCCTGGAGCGCGGGTACGGCACCATATGGGCCGTGTCCGTCCCGCCCCAGCTCCGCCGCCTCGAGCACCTCCTGCTCCGCGGAGCGCTACGGCCACGCCGCCCGGACGCGACCGTCGTCCCCGCCTTCGCCGCCGGCGTGGGCATGGGGGCGCCGCTGCTCTTCCTCTTCGCGCTCGGCCGGATCGACCTGTTGGTCTTCGCGGCCTTCGGCGGGTTCACCTCCCTCTACGGCCGCAACGAGCCGTATGCCGTGCGCGCCCCGATGCTCGCCGCCGTCGGGTTGTTCCTGACGTCGGCCGTCGTCGCCGGGACGGCGGTGGCGGCGCTGGTCGGGAACGTGGTCGTGTCGATCGTGGTGGTCGCCGTGTTCGCGGGCCTGTCGAAGCTGTTGGCCGACGCCGCCCGGGTCGGGCCGCCGGCCGGGCTGATGCCGGTGTTCGCGATCGCGGTCTGCGCGGAGCTGCCCGTCGACGGCTCCGCCATCCCCGTCGCCGCGCTGACCAGCGGGCTGGCGGCCGCATGGTGCTGGCTGGTGTGCATGTCCGGCTACCTGATCCGCCACCACGGGCCGGAGCGCATCGCGGTGGCACGGGCGCTCGAGGCGGTCGCCGAACGGGTCGTGGCCATCGGCACCGAGCTGGAGCCCACCGCGCGGCACCGCGCCGGCGTCGCGCTGCAGCGGGCCTGGCAGGTGCTCGCTTCGGCCAAGGTCGGCGTCGTCACCGGGCGCTTGGAGGCGCTGTGCGCGTATGCCGAGACCGCCATGGAGCGCTCGCGGCACGCGCACGAGCGGGCCGTGGGGCGCGGTGACCCGGATGCGGAGGTGCCCGAGGTCGTCGACACGGGGACCTTGCTGCGGCTGGCGTCGCAGCTGCGCGGTTTCGGCCGGACCCCCTCGGTCCCGCCCAGCCGCTCGGCGGAGACCGACCTCGCCGAGCGGCAGGCCGCGGCGGCCATCCTCACCGAGCCGTCGGCGCTGCTCACGCATCCCGCCTCGCCCTCCTCGCTGCGGCACATGTCGCGCACGCCGGTGGTGCGGCGCTGGGGGTCCACGCTGCGCGACCTACGACTGTCCTCGCCATACGTGCCCCTGGCGCTGCGGGTGCTGGTGGCCGCCCTCATCGGGAGCGTGGTGGCGCACGCGGCCGGGCTGGGACACACCTCGTGGGCCGCCGTGTCGGCGGCGGCCGTGCTGCAGTCGGTGAACACCGTCTCGACGCTGCACCGCGGGATCCAGCGCGCCGTCGGCACCGGGTTCGGGCTCCTCATCGGCGTCGCGCTGCTGTGGGTGGCGCCCGAGGCCCGCTCTGCGATCGTGCTGGTCATCATCTTCCAGGTGCTGGCGGAACTGACCGTGATGGTGAACTACGCGTTCGCGCTGGTGTTCGCCACGCCCGTCGCGCTGCTGCTGGCCCACGTGGGGCACGCGATCCCGGTCACCACGCTGGCGCGCGACCGGCTGCTGGACACGCTCGTCGGCGCGGTCATCGGCGTCCTGGTCGCCGTGGCCATCCCCAACCACCGGCTCGGCGATGCCCTCCGCGAGGCGATGCGCCAGGCCGAGGTGACGCTGCGACGCGGGCGCGACCTGCTGGCCGAGGGAGAGCAGCCGGAGCAGTTGGCGGCCGGTCGCGACCTGGCGTTGGCGCTGCAGCGGATGCGCAGTGCCTACGACGCCGCCTCCGGCGAGCCCTCCCCCGAGGACCTGCCGGCCGAGAGCTTCCGGCGGCTCGAGCACGAGGGGTTCGCGGTGTTGGCTCGGCTGACGTCCTGACGCGGTCCCCCGGGCCTGCCTGGTGCGGTGACAAAGCGCCCGAGCAGACGCACAAGGCCGGACCGCAGGAGGGGATCGCGGTCCGGCCTTGTCGTCTCGCCGCGCCGGCCGGTGGCAAAGAGCCGGCGCGGCGAGGGGAGCCCAGGTCGAGGGGGCTCCAGTCGTCAGGGCATGGTGGGGATCTGCAGCACCTGCCCGGCGTGCACGTCAGCGGAGCTGAGGTTGTTGGTCAGCTGGAGCTGGTTGACCGCCTGCTGCATCGGCACTCCGGGCATCTGCTCGGTGGCGATCTGCGACAGCGTCTGACCGGGGGCCACGGTGGTGGTGTGGTCGATCGTCGGCACCGCGGGCGCCCCGGCCGACCACATGGTCGCGGCGAGGGTGATCACTGCTGCGGTGACGAGCAGGGTGACGGCGAGCCGGCCGCGCCGGGTGATCCGCACGCTCTGCTCCTGCGCGATGACCCGTGGGCGGGCGGCCCGCTCCGGCGCCCGCCGGGCCGGCGGGGTGATTCGAGGTTGGGCGTCCGGACCGGTCGGCACCAGGCGCAGGTGGCGGCCGCGCCGCCGGCCGGGCGTGGCTGCCCGCCGGTCCCGGCTGGGACTGAGCGCCGAGCTGCCGTCGGTGCGGCCCGGCATACCGAAGTCGGTGAGCTGCTCCCAGGTGGCTGCCGCCATGGTTTCCCCTTCCGTCGGTGCGTCCTGGCTGTGGATGACCGAACGCGTGTGCGATAGGAACTCTGTACGATGTCTAGCACGAGACGCGGACGATGTCGAGACACACCTCGAACGAATGTTTGAGAAGTGTGTGCGGTCCTCGTACGCTGTCCTCATGTCCGAGAGCCAAGCAGGCACCACCGACAACCACGCCGGCCCGAGCTCGGCGTCCCGTCGGTAACCAGGAGGGGAAGACCATGGCTGAGATCCACGAGATGCCCGAGCGGGACAAGAGCGAGGGGCTGACCACGCGGCAGCGGCGCGTGCTCGAGGTCATCCGCAACTCGATCGACCGGCGTGGCTATCCCCCGAGCCTGCGCGAGATCGGCGAGCAGGTCGGCCTGACCAGTCCGAGCAGCGTGGCGCACCAGCTGTCCACGCTCGAGCGCAAGGGCTACCTGCGGCGCGACCCGAACCGGCCGCGCGCGATCGAGGTGGTCTCCCCCGGGTCGAGCGGGCGCGGCTACCGGGCCGGCGACCCCAACCCGGACAGCACCATGGACGAGACCGGCATGGGCGACGAGCGGCCGAGCGCGGAGTACGTCCCCGTGGTCGGGCGGATCGCCGCCGGTGGGCCGATCCTGGCCGAGGAGGTCGTCGAGGACGTCTTCCCGCTGCCGAAGCAGATCGTCGGCGAGGGGGAGCTGTTCCTGCTCAAGGTGGTCGGTGACTCGATGATCGAGGCCGCGATCTGCGACGGCGACTGGGTGGTCGTGCGGCAGCAGCCGACCGCGAACAACGGCGAGATCGTCGCGGCGCTGCTCGACAACGAGGCGACCGTGAAGACGTTCAAGCGGGACCAGGGCCACGTGTGGCTGCTGCCGCAGAACCCGGCCTACGAGCCGATCGACGGCGACCACGCCACGGTGCTCGGGAAGGTCACCGCCGTCCTGCGGCGGGTCTGAGCCTCAGGCCCCGCGGCGCCGGG
>NZ_DASSTI010000131.1:0-17476 GCF_035708005.1 Segeticoccus sp.
GCGGCGATGGTCGACGGCGAGTAGCCGCTCTGCTCCTCCCAGCGCTCGGACCCGAACGAGGGCCCGTGCGCGACGACGAAGTCGGCCGCCCGCTTGATGTGCTCGGTGTAGAGCTGCTTGTCATCGGTGAGGCCCGCCTGCCACGCCATCAGGATCGGGTATGCCGACTCGTCCAGTTGGTCTCCACCGGTGCTGGGTGCCTTGGCACCGTTGAGCAACGAGTTCCTCGGGAACCTGCCGTCGGCAAGCTGCTGCCGCTGGAACAGGAAGCGCACGGTGTCCCGCGCGGTGGCGAGGTCACCGTCGGCGAGGAATCCGGTGAACGCCTCGTAGAGGTCCCGGCTGAACACGGTGCGGTAGGACTCGAAGAAGACCGGCAACCCGCCCGGCTTCGCACCGGCGCTGACCGCCTGGCCCCAGGGGCTGGCCATGGAGGCCACGACGGCGCCCGGGAAGGTCTTGTCCTCGCTGGCCTTCAGCACGTTCGCGGACAGGTAGTAGGCGTCGCTCCGGCCGTTCCCGCGGCCGGGGCCGCCCGGCCCCGCCTCCTTCGGCGGAGGTCGCAGCGACCGGTCGTAGGTCCGCCAGGTCTTGACGTACTTCTGGTACGTGAGCGCGAACGGGGCGTCGGCGCTGCGCCCCGCCGTGGCCACGGCGTCGCCGGCGGTCTGGCCGTAGCCGAGTGCGAGCGTGAAGGTTCCGTCGTGGCCGACGGCCACCCGGGCGGTCTGGACCACGTTGCCCTGGTCCGCGCTGGTCGTCTCAGAGGTGAGCTGGTGGCTGTCGTCGAGCTGGGTCAGGCCGTCGCTCGGCGTCCTGACGAAGCCGCTCTCGGCCGCGGTGAACGGCTGGTCGGCGCGGAGCGCACCGAACAGCGGCACTGCGTAGTCGCGGTTCACCGCCTGGCTCTTCGGCGTCACGTCGGAGGAGACCAGGGCCGTGGTCGCCGGGTCGACGACGGCGTCGTCGGCTCCGCCGTTGTCGGTGCCTCCACCCCCGTTGCCGTTCATGGTGGCGTCGTAGCGGACGTAGACCTGCAGCCCCGGAGTCTCGGAGACGACCTTGGTGCGCATCACCACCGAGTCGCGGGCAGGGTCGGTGATGTAGTCGGTGACGAGGCTGTACTTGCCGTCCTTGTCGCGGCTGGTGACCTCGCACGCCATACCGCTCGAGTCGGTGCTGCGCACCGAGTAGGTCATGTCGCGCGTCTGCAGGTCGGTGAAGCTGTGGCCGTCGGTGACGACGTACTGGAGGGTCTCGACGTTGGTGTTGTCGATCGTCGGGCTGTAGACGTCGGACAGCACCCCGTCGGCGACCGTGAACCACACCGTGGAGGTGCGGTTCGCTGCCGTGCCCAGGCAGTCCTTGCGCGCGAGGTCGAAGTGCGACAGCGCACCGGGGCCACCGGCCGCGGGCGGGTCCGGGTCCGGGTGGTCCGCCGCCATCGCCGACACCGGCGCGGCCGCCAGCAGCAGGGACAATGCGGGCAGCGCGACCAGGGCCCGCTTCACCGAACGCAATTGATCCATCGCAGGACCTCCAGGGGTGGCCAGAGTGGCTCACCAAGAGTTGCGTCAATCGCACCGGCCCGCAACCCCCGACCCGGAACTTTCTGACCGTCCGCCGTCGCGTGGGTTCCGGCCGTCCCGGGCAGGCCAGGGCCGTCCCGGCTCAGGCGGGCAGGGAGTGCGTCGGGTCCAGGACCCGGCGCAGGAAGGAACGGGTGCGTTCCTCCTGCGGGTTGCCGATGATCGCCGCCGGCGGCCCCTGCTCGACGATGACACCGCCGTCCATGAAGACGACCCGGTCAGCCACCTCGCGGGCGAACGCCATCTCGTGCGTGACCACGATCATCGTCATCCCGCCCTCGGCAAGCTGCCGCATGACGGTGAGCACCTCCCCGACGAGCTCGGGGTCCAGCGCGGACGTCGGCTCGTCGAAGAGCATCAGCGCCGGCTCCATCGACAGCGCCCGCGCGATGGCGACGCGCTGTTGCTGCCCGCCGGAGAGCTTGGCCGGGTACTCACCGACCTTGTCCGCCAACCCCACCCGCTCGAGGTTCGCCCGGGCGATGGCCTGCGCCTCGGCGGGCTTTCGGCGCAGCACGGTTTCCTGGGCAACGGTGCAGTTCTCCAACACCCGCTTGTGCGGGAAGAGGTTGAACTGCTGGAAGACCATGCCGATGTGCCGCCTTGCGGCGTCGAGGTCGCAGTCGGGGTCGGTGATGTCCTCACCCTGGATGACCACCGCGCCCTCGTCGGGCCGCTCGAGCAGGTTGATGCAGCGCAGCAGGGTCGACTTGCCCGACCCCGACGGCCCGATGACGCAGACCACCTCGCCCTGGGTCACCGTGAAGTCGATGCCGCGCAGGACGTGGTTGCTCCCGAACGACTTGTGCAGCCCGGTGATCGCCACGACCGGGGTCTGCGAGGCCACGGTCTGGCTCTGGGTCTCCATGGCCGCGCTCATCGCGCCCTCGCCGTCCGGGCCTCCATGCGGCGCACCAGCACCGACAGCGGCAGGGTGATGACGAGGTAGCCCAAGCCGGCGATCACCAGCGGCGTGATGTTCGCGTTGGTGTTGGCCAGCTCGCGGCCGTACTTCGTCAGTTCGTAGCCACCGGCCGAGACACCGATGATGAACACCAGCGAGGAGTCCTTCACGAGCAGGATCAGCTCGTTCGTCAGGGGCGGCAGCATGACCCGGAAGGCCTGCGGCAGCACGACCTTGCGCATCGCCTCGCCCGCCGACATGCCCAGCGACCGGGCCGCCTCCACCTGCCCCTTGGGCACGGCCTGGATGCCGCCGCGGATCGTCTCGGCCAGGTAGGCACTCGCGACGATGCCCAGCGCCAGCCACACGGTCCCGTACGGCGCGAACGGGATCTCCAGTCCCGCGAACGCCAGCGGCAGCAGGGAGAAGACGATGAAGACGATCAGTGCCGGCAGCCCACGGAAGAACTCGATGTATGCCGTCGCGAGCCACCGGTACGGCCCCACCTCCGAGAGCCGCATCAGGGCCAGCAGCGTGCCCACCACAAGACCGAAGAGGAACGCGCCCGCCGTGTAGACGACCGTGTTGAGCACCGCCCTGCCGATGCCCTGCGCCAACGTGGCGGCGATCATCTTCGGCGCGAAGAACGCCTGCCCGATCTGCTGCCAGTTCGCGAAGACCACGGCGAGGACGACGACCAGGCCGAGGACGGCATACTGCACGAGGCGGATGCGCTGGGCCCGCACGCGAGGGCTCAGCCGCGGTTTCGCCGGGACGGCGACGTCACTCATCGCGACCCACTACTTGTTGATGTTGCCCGGCACGGTGCCGAACCACTTCTTGTAGATCTTGTCGTAGTCGCCGTCCTGCTTGGCCTTCGCGATCGCCGCGTCGAGCTTGTTCATCAGCTTGGTGGCGTTGGCGTCGTTCTTCTTGGCCGCGAAGCCGTACTTCTCACCAGTGTTGAACTCGGTGGCGACCGAGGTGGTCGGGTTGTCCTTGGCGAAGTCGTAGAGGACGCCGTTGTCGTTGATGCCCGCGTCCAGCGTGCCGGCCTTGACCGCGTTCACCTCGAGCGCGAAGTCGTCATAGGTGACGGTGGTGTAGCCGTACTGCTTGGCGTACTTGTTGCCGTAGATCTGCCCGGTCGTGTCGGTCTGGACCGCGACCTTCTTGCCCTTGAGGTCGGCCAGGCTCTTGTACGGCGAGTCCTTGCGCACCAGCAGGGCCTGGGTTGCGTTGAAGTAGGGCTTGGAGATCAGGATGGCCTTCGCGCGCTCGGGCGTGATCGTCATGCCACCCATGCCGAGGTCGCACTTGCCGGCCGTGAACGCGGCGCCCGAGGTCACCTGGTTCCAGTCGACGTCAACCGTGGCCTGCTTGACTCCGAGCTCCTTGCTGAGGAGCCCGATCATGTCGACGTCGAACCCGACGACCTTGCCCTTGCTGTCGCGGTACTGGAACGGCTTGTAGGGCAAGTGGGTGCAGACGGTGAGCGCGTCCTTCTGGACGACGTCCACGCCGGCGACGCTGGCGCTGCTGCTCCCGCCGCAACCTGCCGCGACCAGCGCGAGCGACACGGCGCCGACCGACGCGGCGGCACCCTTCTTGACACCCCGAACGGACGGCCCCATGGGACGACTCCTCAAGACTGGATCCTGTGCGAGTTTTCGCGATTGCCGCGCATCCTGACACGAAATCCGTGGCTCTGACCCGCCTTTCACGAACGACACGCCGGTCCGCTCAGTGCGTGCATCAGCGCCGGGGGGTGCCCGTGCCGGGGCATGCCTTGTTGCCCCGCCGGGTGTGGGCGGGGCTGGGGCGGGGTGGTCATAGATGCCAGGTGACGCCGGTGGTGGTGACGGTGGCGGTGAGGTTGTCGCGGTGGACGATGACGTGGTGTCGCTCGCACAGCAGGGCTGCGTTGAGCAGGCAGGTCTTCCCGCCGTCGATCCAGTGTGTGACGTGGTGCACGCGGGTCCAGCCCGGGGGCCGGTCGCAGCCGGGGAAGGTGCATTTGCGGTCCCGTTGGACCACGGCGGTGCGCAGTCCCCCGGTGAACAGTCGCTGTTCCCGGCCGACGTCCAACGGCTCGGACTCGGCCCCCAGGACCATCGGGATGAGGTCGGCGTCGCAGGCCATCCGGCGCAGCGTGCCGATGTCGAGCAGGTCCCCGGACTGGGTGCGCCCGGTGCCACCACCGGCACACCCACCACCGCCACCCGGACCGCTGGTGGGGGTTCCGTCGGGTCGGGCACCGACGGGTCGGGCACCGTCGGGTCGGGCACCGACCAGGTCGGCCAGGCTCACGGTGACCACCAGCTTGGTGGTGCCGGTGACCGACTTGGTCGGGTCCACGCCCTGGGCGCGCTGCACGAGCTCCACCAGCGCCTCGGCTCGCCGCTGCGGCGCCTGCCGCGGGTCCGGGATGTTCTCCCCGGTGGCGGGGTCGGTGCTGCTCTGCGGCGCGGACAGCTGGTCCATCGCCGCGTCCACGATCGCGGTATGCTCGGGAGCCAGGTCCATCACGTACCGCTTCAACCCACCCGGCAACGCGCTCACCGTGATCCCGGACATCCGCCGCGCCTTCTCCGCATCGTGCTCGAGCTGGTCGCCGCCGAACCGCCCGATCACCCAGGTGGACAACCGGTCCATCTCCTTGCGCCCGCCGCTTTGCGCCACGTCCAGGAACCAGCCCAGCACCTCACCCCGGGAGGCGGTCGGCACCAGCGGCGCGACCTTCTCGGCCTCCTTCAGCGCCACGTCCGCACACCGCGGCGAGACCGTCCCGGCCAGCAGCGCCTCGGTCACCACCTCGTTGCGAGGGTCGCGGATCGCGCCGGCCAACCGGGCCACCCGGGTCGCCTCCCCCGGCTCCACCCGCGTGCTGTGCGCCCTCACCCACTGCGCGGTGTTCGCCGCCGTGGACTGCTCGACCACGCCGCGGCCCTCGGCCTCGGCGGCCACCGCCACCCGCAACACCCCCGCCCGCGCCTCCAGCGCCCCCAGGGTGTCCATCAGCTCGGTCAGCCCCCCGTCGCCGACCTGCCACAACAACTCGTGCGCATCGGCGAGCAGGTCCCTCACCGCCCGCGCCGACGCGGTCCGCTCCGGCAGCCGCGGCACACCCGCGCGAGGGTCATCCTCGCCGGCCCCGGACTGCTTCTCGAACATGTGTCTACGATAGAGGGTTGCACCGACACTCGGAGCTCCGTCCACAACCGAAACTGGTTGCAGACACATCACATTCGAACCCGACTTATCCACATGGGGTCCCAACGGGACGGCGCCTAGCCACAGTCAGTGCACTCAGGGCAACCCGGTCCAGTGGCACCGGCTGCCGGACGACGCACAGGGCACGGCGGGGCCGCTGCGGTGCCCGGTCCACGGCGACGGGGCCGGGGCGGTCGACGGCGTGGCGAACTGCCGGTTTCAGCCTCGGTCGAGGCGGGCGACGCGCTCAGCCGAAGGTGTCGGGGTCCGGCCCGTGCCGGTCGTTCCGGTCCAGCTTGGCGATCGCCTGCAGGTCGTCGTCCGTCAGCTCGAAGTCGAACAACTGGAAGTTCTCCTCGATCCGCGAGGGCGTCACGGACTTGGGGATGACCACGTTGCCGATCTGCAGGTGCCAGCGCAGGATCACCTGCGCCGGGGTCTTGCCCAGCCGCCTGCCGATCTGGGCGATCGTCTCGTCCTGCAGCACGTCCCGTCCCTGTGCCAGCGGCGCCCACGCCTCGGTGAGGATCTCGTGCTGTGCGTTGAACGCGCGCACCTCCTCCTGCTGGAAGGTCGGGTTGAGCTCGACCTGGTTGATCGCCGGGGCCTCGCCGGTCTCGTCGATCAGTCGCTGCAGGTGCCGCGGCTGGAAGTTGCACACGCCGGCGGCACGGATGCGGCCGTCCTCGCGCAGCTTCAGCAGGGCCTTCCACGTGTCGACGTACTTGTCCTGCTCAGGGCAGGGCCAGTGGATGAGGTAGAGGTCGACCACGTCCATCCCGAGCCGCTGGGAGGAGGCGTCGAACGCACGGAGGCTCTCGTCATACCCCTGCTCGTCGTTCCACACCTTGGTGGTGACGAAGACGTCCTCGCGGGCGAGACCGGACTCGCGCACCGCCTGTCCCACCCCTTCCTCGTTGGCGTAGAGCTTGGCCGTGTCGATGCTGCGGTAGCCGACCTGCAGCGCCGTGGCGACCGCGTCGACGACCTGCTCGGCCGGCACCTTGAAGACGCCGAAACCGAGCTGGGGCATCGGGATCGTGCCGCCTCCGGCGCGCAGGCTGACAGTGGGCACATCGGTGGGAGAGGTCATGTTCGCGACCCTACCCACCCGCGCGGTGCGTGGCAGGGCGGCTCTCCACCGCCGCTCGGGAGGTCGCCTCGAGGCGCTAGAGTCCGCTGACATGGCGCCCATCAGCAAGGTCCTCATCGCCAACCGCGGCGAGATCGCCGTCCGTGTCGCTCGTGCCTGCGCGGATGCCGGCCTCACCTCCGTCGCCGTGTATGCCGAGCCCGACCGGGACGCGCTGCACGTCAAGCTCGCGGACGAGGCCTACGCCCTCGGCGGCACGACCCCGGCGAACTCCTACCTGGTGCAGGAGAAGCTGCTGGAGGTCGCCCGGAAGTCCGGCGCCGACGCCGTGCACCCCGGCTACGGCTTCCTCTCCGAGAACGCCTCGTTCGCCAAGGCCGTCCTCGACGCCGGCCTGGTGTGGATCGGGCCCGGTCCGGAGGCGATCGACTCCCTCGGCGACAAGGTCAAGGCTCGGCACATCGCGGCCAAGGCCAACGCGCCGCTGGTGGCCGGCACCTCCGATCCCGTTGCGGACGCCGACGAGGTCACCGCCTTCGCCCGCGAGCACGGCCTGCCGATCGCCATCAAGGCCGCCTACGGCGGCGGGGGCCGAGGGCTGAAGGTGGCCCGCACGATGGAGGAGATCCCGGAGCTGTTCGACTCGGCCGTCCGGGAGGCCGTCGCGGCGTTCGGGCGCGGTGAGTGCTTCGTGGAGCGCTACCTGGACAAGCCGCGGCACGTGGAGACCCAGTGCCTGGCCGACACGCACGGCAACGTGGTCGTGGTCTCCACCCGTGACTGCTCACTGCAGCGGCGGCACCAGAAGCTGGTCGAGGAGGCCCCGGCGCCGTTCCTGTCCGAGGAGCAGAACGCCGAGCTGCACCGCGCCTCCAAGGCGATCCTGTCCGAGGCGGGCTACGTCGGGGCGGGGACCTGCGAGTTCCTCGTGGGCCAGGACGGCACGATCTCGTTCCTGGAGGTGAACACCCGGCTGCAGGTCGAGCACCCGGTCACCGAGGAGGTCACCGGCATCGACCTCGTCCGCGAGATGTTCCGCATCGCCAACGGTGAGGAGCTCGGCTACGACGACCCCGAACCGGTGGGTCACGCCTTCGAGTTCCGCATCAACGGCGAGGACGCCGGGCGCAACTTCCTGCCCGCGCCGGGCAACGTGACCGTGTTCCGTCCACCGTCGGGCCCGGGGGTGCGCCTCGACTCCGGTGTCGAGGCCGGCGACGTGATCGGCGGCGCCTTCGACTCGATGCTGGCCAAACTCATCGTCAAGGGCCGGGACCGGCAGCAAGCGCTCGACCGCTGCCGTCGGGCTCTGGCCGAGTTCGTCATCGAGGGAATGCCGACCGTGCTGCCCTTCCACCGGGCCGTGGTCAGCGACGAGGCGTTCGCGCCGAGCGACGCCGACAAGCCGTTCTCGGTGCATACGCGCTGGATCGAGACCGAGTTCGACAACACCATCGAGCCGTGGTCCGGCCCGACCGGTGAGGCACCGGAGGCCGCGGAACGGCAGGCGATCACCGTGGAGGTCGGCGGCAAGCGGCTCGAGGTCGTCCTGCCGGCCGAGCTCAACCTCGGTGGGGGTGGCGGGGGCGCCGCGGCCCGCAAGAAGGCGCCGAAGCGCTCCGCCGGCGGCCGCTCCGGCGGCGCCGTGTCCGGCGATGCGCTCACCGCGCCGATGCAAGGCACGATCGTCAAGATCGCCGTCGAGGACGGCCAGGAGGTCGCCGAGGGTGACCTGGTCGTCGTGCTCGAGGCGATGAAGATGGAGCAGCCGATCAATGCCCACCGCGCCGGCACCGTGACCGGCCTGACGGCCGGCGTGGGTGAGACGGTGACCAACGGCGCGGTGATCTGCGAGATCAAGGACTGATTCGGGCGAGGCAGCAGTCGGGCCAGGCCCCGCGTGGTACAGGGCCCGGCCCGTTCGGTGCAGCCGGGTTGCCTACGGCCCGGCCGGGTCGGGCATGGGTTCGGGGGCCGGATCCGGAGCCGGCTGGCGCCCGGGGGCCGGGACGCCCGGTTCGGGCTCACGACCCGGTGGACCGGGTGGCGGCTCGGGCGAGGGCCCCGGGTCGGGGACCGGGCCGGGGCCGGGGTTGGGATCCGGAACGGGGCCGGGGCCGCCCGGCACCGGGATGGTCGCCCGGGGCACCACGGTCGTGTCGGTCGTTGCGGTCAGCAGGTCCTGAACCATGAGTTCCTCCTGCGGTAGCGGACCATCCCCACGCTAACGCGGCAGGCCCCGTCCTGCAGCGAGGGAGAGCGCGGAACCTGCCGACGCGCTGGTGGTCTTGACGCAGCCGCGTGGGCCGCCGACTGTCAGTCCTGCAGGGAGTGCAGCCGCCGGGCCGCCTCGGCCACCGAGCCCGACAGCGACGGGTAGACGGTGAAGGTCGCCGCCAGCTGGTCCACGGTGAGCCGGTTCTGCACGGCGAGCGCGACCGGGAAGATCAGCTCCGAGGCCCGTGGGGACACGATGACGCCGCCGACCACGTTGCTCGTCCCGGTGCGGGCGAACAGCTTGACGAAGCCGTCCTCGATGTTCTGCATCTTCGCCCGCGGGTTGGTCGCCAGCGGCATCATCACCGACCGCGCCTCGACGCGGCCCTCGTCGATGTCCTTCTGGGAGTAGCCCACGGTGGCGATCTCGGGGTCGGTGAAGATGTTGGCGCTGACCGCCCGCAGGTTCATCGGCGAGACGGCGTCGCCGAGCGCGTGCGCCATCGCGATCCGGCCCTGCATCGCGGCGACCGAGGCGAGGGCGAGGACACCGGTGCAGTCGCCCGCGGCGTAGACGCCGCGCGCCGAGGTGCGGGACACCCGGTCGACCGCGATGTGCCCCGAGGACGACAGCTCGACCCCGCACTTCTCCAGGCCCATCTCGGTCGTCCGCGGCACCGAGCCCACGGCGATCAGCACGTGCGAGCCGTCGACGGTGCGGCCGTCCTGCAGACGGACGCGCACGCCGTCGCTGGTCCGCTCGACGCCGGCGGCCCGGGATCGGTTGAGCACCTGCATGCCACGGCGTCGGAAGACGTTCTCCAGCACGGCGGCGGCGTCGGCGTCCTCGCCGGGCAGCACCCGGTCCCGAGAGGAGACCAGCACGACCTCGCTGCCGAGCCCGAGGTAGGCGTGCGCGAGCTCGGCACCGGTGACGCCGGAGCCGACCACGACGAGCCGCTCGGGCAGCTCCTGCAGTCCGTAGATCTGCTGCCAGGTCAGGATCCGCTCGCCGTCCGGTGGTGCCGACTCCAGCACGCGCGGGGAGGCTCCGGTCGCGACCAGCACCACCTCGGCGGCCAGCTCCTCGACGACGCCGTCGTCCTCGTCGCGCACCTCCACCCGGTCGACGCTCGCGAGCACCCCGCGCCCGCGCACGACCCGCACGCCGACGGCCCCCAGCCGCGTGCTGATGTCCTCGCTCTGGGCGGCCGCGAGCCGCAGGATCCGCTGGTTGACCGCGCGGAGGTGGGCGTGCGCCCCCTGGTTGCCGTCGGGCACCTCGAAACCGACGCCGAGCTTGTCCGCTGCCGTGAACCGGGACAGGAAGTCGGAGGTCGAGATCAACGCCTTGCTCGGGACGCAGTCGGTCAGCACCGCGGCCCCGCCGATGCCGTCCCGGTCCACGAGGGTGACGTCGGCGCCGAGCTGCGCGGCCACCAGGGCCGCCTCGTACCCCCCGGGCCCGCCGCCGACGATCACTACCTTGGTATGCCGGTCACTCACGCGGGCCATCCAACCATCCGTGCCCTCGCGGGGCCCAATGCGTGGCTAGAGTGCCTGCGTGACCGCGCCGAGCAGCACCCCCGTCAACCTGTCCGACCCCGCCGTCGACCCGTTCGCAGTGGCGCAGCAGGCGGCCGAGGTGATCGCTGAGCGGACCGGGGTGGAGCGCCACGACATCGCCCTCGTCCTCGGGTCGGGGTGGGGGCAGACCGCGGACCTGGTCGGTGCCACGCGTGCCACGGTGGACCAGTCGGAGGTGCCCGGGTTCGCCGCGGCGGCGATCGAGGGGCACAGCTCGGTGATGCGGTCGGTCCAGGTCGGCGACAGCGACCGGCGCGCGCTCGTCTTCGGCACGCGCACCCACTTCTACGAGGGGCGGGGCGTGCGCTCCGTCGTCCACGCGGTCCGGACCGCGGCGGCGGCCGGGTGCCGCGCCATCGTGCTGACGAACGGCTGCGGCAGTGCCAATCCGGAGTGGGGCGCGGGCACGCCGGTGCTCATCAGCGACCACATCAACCTGACCGCCCACTCCCCCATCGAGGGGCCGAACTTCGTCGACCTCACCGACCTCTACTCGCCGCGGCTCCGAGGCCTCGCCCGCGAGGTCGACCCCCGGTTGCGCGAGGGGGTCTACGTGCAGTTCCGGGGGCCGCACTACGAGACGCCGGCCGAGGTGCAGATGGCTCGGGTCATGGGCGGCGACCTGGTGGGTATGTCCACGGCGCTGGAAGCCATCGCCGCCCGCCAGAGCGGCATGGAGGTGCTCGGGGTCTCCCTGGTCACCAACCTGGCCGCCGGGGTCGGCGGCCGGCCGCTGGCGCACGAGGAGGTGCTCGCAGCCGGTCGCGACGCGGCGGAGCGCTGCGGGCGTCTGCTGGCAGCCGTCGTGACGAAGATCTGAGGAAGCGGGACACCAACCGATGAGCGAACCGGACAGCAGCAACGGGGAGGGGCCGGCCGCCCACCACGCGGGCAACGCAGCGCCGGCCGGCCTGGACGACCTGCTGGCCCGTGCCCAGGCGTGGCACGACGACGACCCCGACACGCACACTCGCGCGGAGCTGGAGGACCTGGTCGGCCGCGCTCGGCGCGGCGACGCCGACGCCGTGTCGGAGCTGCAGGACCGCTTCGCCGGCATGCTGCAGTTCGGGACCGCCGGTCTGCGCGGAGCGCTCGGTGCCGGGCCCAACCGGATGAACCGGTCGCTGGTCATTCGAGCGGCAGCCGGACTCACGGCATACCTGAAGGAGGGGGGCGCGGACCCGGCGGTGGTCATCGGCTACGACGCGCGGCGCAACTCCGACGTCTTCGCCCGGGACACGGCCGCCGTGGTGCGGGGCGCGGGCGGCTCGGCGATGGTGCTGCCGCACCCGCTGCCGACGCCGGTGCTCGCGTTCGCGATCCGCCACCTCGGCGCCGACGCCGGGGTGATGGTCACGGCCAGCCACAACCCGCCACAGGACAACGGCTACAAGGTCTACCTCGGCGACGGGAGCCAGATCGTGCCGCCGGCCGACCGGCAGATCGCCGAGCAGATCGCGGCGGTCGAGAAGACGCGGGAGGTCTACCTGGCCGAGGAGGGCTGGGACACACTCGGGGACGAGATCGTGGACGACTACGTGGACGCGGTCGTCTCGGTGCTCGACCCGGGCTCGCCGCGGGAGCTGCGCGTGGTGCACACGGCGCTGCACGGCGTGGGGAGCGACGTGGTGCGAAAGGCGTTCCGGCGGGCGGGTTTCGAGGACCCGGAGGTGGTGGCGAGCCAGGCGGCGCCGGACCCGGACTTCCCGACCGTCGCCTTCCCGAACCCCGAGGAGCCGGGGGCGATCGACGCGTCCTTGGAGCTCGCCGACGATCTCGGCGCCGACCTCGTGGTCGCCAACGACCCGGACGCCGACCGTTGTGCGGTGGCGGTGTTCGACCCGAGCCAGGGCCGCTGGCGGATGCTGCGCGGCGACGAGCTCGGGGCGTTGCTCGGCGCCCACGTCCTCGCGCGGGGCGTGTCGGACGGTGACGTCTTCGCCAACTCCATCGTGTCCTCGCGGATGCTGGGGGCGATGGCCGCGGCGGCCGGGGTGCGGCACGAGGAGACGCTCACCGGGTTCAAGTGGATCGGCCGGGTCGAGGGGCTGCGCTACGGCTACGAGGAGGCCATCGGCTACTGCGTGGCGCCGCAGGTCGTGCGGGACAAGGACGGGATCAGCGCGGCGCTGCTGGTCGCCGAGCTCGCGGCCAGCCTCAAGGCGCAGGGTCGGACGCTGCTCGACGTGCTCGACGACCTGGCCCGCGAGCACGGGGTCTACGCCACCGACGCGTTCTCGGTGCGGGTCGCCGAGCTCGGGTTGATCAGCATCGTCATGCAGCGGCTGCGGGAGCACCCGCCGGCGAGCCTCGGCAACGTGCAGGTGGCCGCCGTCGATGACCTGAACGCCGCCGACGGGGCGCTGCCGCCGACGGACGCGCTGCGCTACCACCTCGACGACGGCAGCCGGGTCATCGTCCGGCCGAGCGGCACCGAGCCGAAGCTCAAGGTCTACCTGGAGGCGGTCGTGCCGGTCGGCGGGGACCTCGCCGAGAGCCGTCGTGAGGCCGCGGCCCGGTTGGTGAACCTGCGCGGGTCGATGGAGGACCTGACCCGCATCTGACGACCGGCGCACCCCCGCCCCGGCAGCCGCTCCGCCCGGCAAGACCCACTGTTGCTGGTGGTTGGGGAACCGGGAATCGCCAATCACCAGCAATAGCGCCAACGGCCCCGGGGGGATGCTCCCACACCGGCACTGTTGCTGGGGCATGGCGAATCGGGAGTCCCGCTCTACCAGCAACAACTGTTCCGCGTTCTGGGGGACTCAGCACTCTCGGGCGGGCTCAGCGAGTTCTGCTCGCCCGGGTCTTCGCCCCGCGCACTGTCAGCAGCTTCTCGACCTGGTCCAAGAACGGTCGAGGGTTGATGCGCAGGCCCAAAGACGGAATGCGCAGGACCGAGTCGGAGCTCATGGTGAGATCGTTCTGTCTGAGCGCGTCCTCGATGGTCATCTCGGGCTCGAGGTGGTGAAGGCCATCAATCTCGACCACCACGCCAAACTTCTCCCAATAGACGTCGAGGTAGGCCCGACCACCCGGCCGTCGCCGCACCACCTGCCTGGTTGGTTCCGGAAGCCCGCGTTGTCGGCACAGGCGAGCGAAGTCCAGTTCGCCGAGCGCCTGCACGCCGTCGGCAGCTTCCGCGAGCACTCCCTCGATCAGCTCCCGTCGGCGCAACCGTAGCTGGCCTTGGGCGTGCGCCAGCATGCGTGCCGGGAGGGCCAGTCGTTGCTGCACCGTCATCAGCAGGACCAGCGCCGCCTGACGGTCGCTCACCGCCCAGGTGGCGGCGCGGACGGCCGCGACGTCCGGACTGACCCGTCGAATCCCCGCAGCGATGACATGCTCTTCGTGCCACCCGATGAGCTCATGCACCACGACTCCCTCCGGGCGGCCCGGCGTCAGCCCGTGCCGGATGCTGACATGCACCGCGGACTCGAACCCCTCCAGCTGCGCCGCGCGCAGAGCGGTGGCCCCATCCAAGGCTGCACCCTTGCCCACCTCCAACAGCGCCGCGCGCCACGTCGCCTCTTCACTCCACCCACCACGGTGAACGACGACGGTATGCCGCCCGTGCGCAGCCCAGCGACGGGACCGGACCTCTTGCCGAACGCGGTCCTTGTCGGCACCGAGCTCGGCCGCTTGGGCGCGGGACACCACGCCCGCCTGCGTCGCAGCCAGCTCCTCCACGCGCTCCACCACGCCAAGTCGGTCGACGCGCCCGCGCCGGGCTCTCCTCCCCTTCTTCGGGAGGACTGCTCTGCGAGAAGCCGCAGCGGACAGCCCGCCCTCGACGCGCACGGTCGCGGTCCCCGACTTCTGCTGGAGGTCCATGGCGTCACTGTGCGGCTCGTCACGGGACTGAGCTCCGGGTCGATCGCGCGCGGTGCACAACCGCGCGGCACGGCCAAGGCCTGTGCACGGCCCGGCGACGCACACGGAACGCCGGCGGTCGGCATACGGGGCCTTCACTGTTGCTGGTGCTTGGGGAATCGGGAATCCCCGACCGCCAGCAACTAGCCGTGGCCCCGGCCTACGTCACGTCACTGTTGCTGGTGGTTGGGGAATCGGGAATCCCCGACCACCAGCAACTAGCGCTACGGGGGCGGCGGCGGTCAGGTGAAGGTGAGGACGGCCACGGCGACGGCCGTGACGAGCATGGCCGCGATCGGCCACCACGCCCATCCCTGGTGCACCTCGCCCTCGCCGACCGGACCGATCAGCCCGCGCTCACGTCCGAACTCGTACTCCGCGCGCGCCCGGCGGATCTGCTCGGCCACCAGCGAGGCGGTCACCCGCTCCTTCTCCGGGACCGGCTGGTCGGCGTTGACCTGCCGGTCGTAGTCGCGCAGCCGCGCGCCGAAACCGAACCCGAAGCCCGACCGGCGCGGCCGGTCCGGCTGCGCGGCGATCGCCCAGGCGGTGTAGCCCCGGTCCTCAGGGGTGTAGACCTTGACGTTCCAGCGCTGCTCGACGTCGTCGACCTGCGTCCAGGGGATCCGCACGTCGCGCACCACGTTGCGCATCAGCACGCCGTGCTGCGACAGCTCCAGGCACGGGCGCAGCATCACGCTCCACGCCACCGCGGCACCGAAGCAGACCCACGCGATGAACACGATCGAGGGGTGCGAGCCGGTCCACGAGACCGCCGTCATCACCAAGAGCACCACGGCGATGACCATGCACGCCCAGCCGATCAACTCGGAGGAGCGTTGGCGGTAGGTCTTGCTGGGGGCGTCAGGCGGTGATGTCGTCATGTCCTCGGGCGGGTGGTTCGGGGCGCCTCGGTGAACGCGGACGAGGGCGTCCGGCGAGGAGCCCAGGGCGGGGCTACGGACGAGGATACGCGGTTAGACTCCGCAGGTGAGCACCTCCACGACCGCCACCGACGCACCCTCCTCGCGCCCGTCGGCCGGGGTTGCGGACCGTGCCCGAGAGCTGCTGGGCGTCTCCCGGCTGACCGACGAGACCCTTGCGACCTGGCTGCGCGGCCTGCCCGGCGTCGACCAGGTCGGCTGCGAGGCCCGCGCGGCGGCGCTGCGCACCCGCTCGATCAAGACCACCGCCAAGCAGTGGGCGATCGACACCACGATCAGCATGGTCGACCTGACCACCCTCGAGGGCGCCGACACCCCCGGCAAGGTCCGGTCCCTGTGCGCGAAGGCCAAGCTGCCGGACCCCACGGACCCCACCACACCGGAGGTCGCCGCCGTCTGCATCTACAGCGACCTGGTCCCCGTGGCCGTCGACGCGCTGCGCGGCACCGACATCCACGTCGCCTCCGTGGCGACCGGCTTCCCCTCCGGCCGGGCCCCCTTGGAGGCCAAGCTCGCCGACACCCGGTATGCCGTGCGCTCCGGTGCCGATGAGATCGACATGGTGATCGACCGGGGCGCCTTCCTCTCCGGCCGCTACCGGCAGGTGTTCGACGAGATCGCCGCGATCAAGCAGGCCTGCGCGCAGGAGGACGCCGAGCGCCCCGCCCACCTCAAGGTCATCCTCGAGACCGGCGAGCTGGTGACCTACGACAACGTGCGCCGGGCCTCGTGGTTGGCGATGCTCGCCGGCGCCGACTTCATCAAGACCTCCACCGGCAAGGTCTCCCCCGCGGCGACCCCGCCGGTGACGCTGATCATGCTCGAGGCGGTGCGCGACTGGCGCGACCTCACCGGCGAGGTCATCGGCGTCAAGCCCGCGGGCGGCATACGGACCTCCAAGGACGCCATCGGCTACCTGGTCATGGTCAGCGAGGTGGCCGGCGACGAGTGGCTCTCGGCCGACCGGTTCCGCTTCGGCGCCTCCAGCCTGCTCAACGACCTGCTGCTGCAACGACAGCGGATGGCGACCGGGCACTACTCCGGCGCCGACTACGTGACCATCGACTAGACCGCACCGACGAGACCGCCCCGCTGCCCCGAAGGACGTCAAGGACCACACGATGAGCCGTTTCGAGTACGCCCCCGCGCCCGAGTCGCGCGCCATCCTCGACCTGCAGCCCTCCTACGGGCTGTTCATCGACGGGGCGTTCGTCGACTCCGAGGGCGGGGCGCCGTTCAAGACGATCAGCCCCGCCACCGAGGAGGTCCTCGCCGAGGTGACCGAGGCGAGTGCCGCCGACGTGGACCGTGCGGTGAAGGCAGCCCGCCGGGCTTACCAAGGGGTCTGGGGTCGCATGTCGGGCGCCGAGCGCGGCAAGTACCTCTTCCGTATCGCGCGGATCATGCAGGAGCGCGCCCGCGAGCTCGCGGTGCTGGAGAGCCTCGACAACGGCAAGCCGATCAAGGAGTCGCGCGACGTCGACATCCCGACCGCGGCGGCGCACTTCTTCTACCACGCCGGCTGGGCCGACAAGCTCCAGTACGCCGTCCCCGGGAACCCCGACCCGCAGCCGCTCGGCGTCGCCGGCCAGGTCATCCCGTGGAACTTCCCGTTCCTGATGCTGGCCTGGAAGATCGCGCCCGCGCTGGCCACCGGCAACACCGTGGTGCTCAAGCCGGCGGAGACGACACCGCTGACGGCCCTGCTCTTTGCCGAGATCTGCCAGCAGGCCGACCTTCCGCCGGGCGTGGTGAACATCGTGACCGGTGCCGGTGAGACCGGTCGCGCGGTCGTCGGTCACCCCGACGTCGACAAGGTCGCGTTCACCGGGTCGACCGAGGTCGGCAAGGCGATCGCCCGCACGGTCGCCGGCAGCCGCAAGAAGGTCACTCTCGAGCTCGGCGGCAAGGGCGCCAACATCGTCTTCGACGACGCGCCGGTCGACCAGGCGGTCGAGGGCATCGTCAACGGGATCTTCTTCAACCAGGGCCACGTCTGCTGCGCCGGGTCGCGGCTGCTGGTGCAGGAGTCCGTCGCCGAGGAGGTGCTTGACCG
>NZ_DASSTI010000132.1:0-7932 GCF_035708005.1 Segeticoccus sp.
GCTCGTCGAGACCGGGTCGAAGATGGACGAGGTGATCTTCGAGGAGTTCAAGGGCACGGGCAACATGGAGCTGCGCCTCTCGCGCCAGCTGTCCGAGCGCCGGATCTTCCCGGCCGTGGACGTGAACGCGTCCGGCACCCGCCGCGAGGAGATCCTCCTCGCGGCCGAGGAGCTCAAGATCATGTGGAAGCTGCGCCGGGTGCTCGCCGCGCTCGACCAGCAGCAGGGCATCGAGCTGCTCCTCGACCGGCTCAAGAAGACCAAGAGCAACGTCGAGTTCCTCATGCAGGTGCAGCAGACGTCCTCGATCCACCTGGACGACTAGTCACCACGAGGTATGCCGAGAGGCCCGGGACCGTGCGGTCCCGGGCCTCTCGTGTGGTGTGGGGACGGGCTCGGCCGCGTGCCGAGTTCTGCATCTCGGTTGGCGCGTGCTGGGGGACGGGCTCGGCCGCGTGCCGAGTTCTGCACCCGCAGGTCCGAACCGGTCGCGCCGGTCAGCCGGCCGGGGGACCGGCAGCAACTCGGCGGCGCAGCTCGGCAACGCCGTCCGGTCCCTCCGGCAGGTCCCACCAGCTCTCGACCCACCACGTGGCCCCGGCATCGGCCCATGGCTCCGGCGAGCCGTGCACGTCGCCGAAGTCGCCGAACGTGTCTCCCTCGACGGCCACGTCGTAGCCCTCCCAGGGCAGTCCCTGCTCCTCGCGCAGCCGCCGGAGCCGCTCCACGATCTCCGGGAAGGTGTCGAGGCTGAGCCCCGAGCTGCCCTCGGCGCCGCCGGCCACAGCAGGGAAGATCCCGTCCCAGCGCGCCGCCCGCTCCAGGGACGGCTGCCGTTCCCGACCGGGCACCAGCGCCCCGACGACCCAGACCGGTGGGTGCGGCCGCTGCACCGGCGGCGGCGGGTTGAGCTCGTCGACCGGACGGGCAGAGTAGTACGTGCCCGAGTAGGAGAACGGCTGGCCCGCCATCAGGCCCGCATAGACGTCGAGCGCCTCGTCCAGGCGCCGTGCGCGGACCCGCCGACCCTCGTCCGGCTCGAAGGCGAGCCAGTTCTCGTTGGTGGCACCGAGCCCGGCGCCGAGGACCACCCGGCCGCCGGACAGCCGGTCCACCGACCCCACCCGGCTGGCGAGGTCCCACGGCCGGTAGCGCGGCACGGGGGTGAGCAGGGTGCCCAGCCGGATCCGTTCGGTCCGCACGGCCGCGGCGGCCAGCGTGGCCCACGCGTCGTGCCGCCAGACGGCCTCCCAGCTGAACACGGCGTCCCAGCCGTGCTGCTCGGCCAGGCCAGCCACCTCGACGAACTCGGGCTCGCTGGCATAGGGGACGACGAATCCGTAGCGCATGCACCGACCGTAGGACCAACCACCGACGGACCGGCTGCGCTCCGCCGTTCGTCCCGGCCACGACCGCAGCCGCGGCGCCTGCATGATGGCGCGCCGCTCGTCCCCGGGTTGGGTCCCGTTGCGGGTTAGGGTGCGCAGTGGGCGACGTGGACGGGCAGCAAGAGGGGAGAGCCAGCGATGGACGAGACCGGATCCAGCCGTGTGCTCGTCGCGGATGACGACGCCGACATCCGCGACCTCGTGGTCTTCAAGCTCGAACAGGCAGGGCACGAGGTGGAGGCCGTCGACGACGGCGCCTCCGCGCTCGAAGCCATCCGGCGTGACCCGCCGCAGCTGGCGGTGCTCGACGTGATGATGCCGCAGATGTCCGGCATCGACGTGCTGCGTGCCGTGCGCGAGGACCCGAAGACCAAGTCGGTGAAGGTCATCCTGCTCACCGCGCGGTCCCGCGACGCCGATGTCGACGCCGGCTTCGCGTCCGGGGCTGATGACTACGTGATCAAGCCGTTCAGCCCGCGAGAGCTCGTGCACCGCATCAACGGCGTCCTGGCGCGGCCGGGGTCGTGACGCGTCCCGACACCGTCGCTGGCCACCTCCTGTTGGTGGCGGGGGTGGTCATCGTCGCCACCTGCTTGGTCCTCGCTGCCGTCATCATCGTTGCCAAGGTCGTCAGAGCCCGGGTGCTGCGCGCAACGGCGCTGCGCCAGGCGCCCTTGCGTCCCTTGGTTCTTGCGGTGGCCGCCGGAGAAGACGACGACGGCACAGCACGGGCGCAGCTGACTGCGGTTCCGAGCAGCCAGCGGGCCGATGTGCGCGACCTCCTCGTGGCGCTGCTGTCGAAGGTCCGTGGCGGCCCTGCCGAGGACCTGGTGGCGATCTTGGGTGAGCTGCGCACCGTCGACGCGGCGCGGGAGTCGCTGCACAGCCGCTCGGCGATCCGACGCGCGCGGGCCGCGCGGGTGCTGGGACTGATGCGGGAAGAGGCCTACGCAGCCGACCTGGTCGGAGCCCTCGCGGACCGTTCCCCGGAGGTGCGACTCGTGGCGGCGAGGGCCCTCGGCATGATCGGTGACCCGTCCGCGGCCACCGCGGTGCTGGAGGCGGTCCGTGGCACTCACGGAGGGGTCGGCATACCGGCGTCCATCGCGGCGGAGGCCCTCATCGGCATGGGGGTCGGCGTGGGCCCGGCGTTGCGGGAGGCGCTCCACGCGGACGACGCGACCATGAGGGCGGTCGCGGCCGGCGTCGCGGGCGTGGGCCTCTTCACCTCCACGGCACCACGGCTTCGGGTCCTGCTCGCGAGCGATCCCGACGAGCGGGTTCGACGCACGGCGGCGCAGGCACTCGGTCGACTGGGTGGCCCCGGTGACGTGGCGGTGCTCGTCGGGTCGACCCACGCGGACCAGCCGACCCCCCTGCGGCGCGTTGCCGCCCAGGCCCTCGGTGAGCTCGGAGACCCTTCAGCGGTTCCCGCCCTGACAGCGCTCTTGGTGGATGAGGATCGCCGGCTGGCGCAACTCAGCGGGCAGGCGCTGGCGCAGCTCGGCCCGCCCGGGCTGCGCGTCCTGGTCGAGTTTGCCGACGGAGAGGGTGCGGTGGGCCGGGCATCGCGCGCCGCGCTCGCGGTGGAGGAACTGCGGGCCGCCTCGAGGCGGTCGGCGTGATGTGGTCGGCAGTGGTGGACGGCGCCCGCGACGTGGTGGGTGCCGTCATGGGCGTCCTCCAGCTCCCGATCCTCGTGTACTTCGTGTTGATCAACTCCTCCTACCTCGTCCTCATCGCCCTGGCAGCCTGGCAGTTCGTGCACCACCTGCGGCGGGTCGAGCAGGCCGGCCGGGAAGAGACGCTGAGCAGCCAGCTCGCGGCGGGGGTGTCGGTCCTCGTCCCCACCTACAACGAACAGTTCGGGATCGTGCCGTCCGTGCAGTCCCTGCTGGCCCTGCGCTATCCGCGCCACGAGGTGGTGGTCGTTGATGACGGCAGCACCGACGAGACCTTCGCCCGCCTCCGCGAGGCGTTCGACCTCGTCGCGGTCGAACGCGAGATTCCCCAAGACATCCCCGTCCACGCACGGGTAAGGGACGTGCACGTGCCGCGCGATGGTCGTACCCGCCTGCTCGTGGTCCGCAAGGACAACTCCGGCAAGCACGATGCGGTCAACGTCGGCATCAACGCGGCCACCGAAGAGCTCGTGGTCGTCGTGGACGCGGACAGCATCCTCGACCCCGACGCCCTCCTGACCGTGACGAAGCCCTTCGCGGACGACCCGGTCCGCACGGTCGCCGCCGGGGGTGTCATCCGGGCCGCAAACGCTGCCGCGTGGTGGCCGGCCGCGTGGTGGACATCCGGATGCCCAGGACGTGGCTGCCGCGCATCCAAGTGGTGGAGTACCTGCGGGCCTTCCTGCTCGGTCGTGCCGGCTGGTCCCGCATTGGCGCGCTGATCCTCATCAGCGGCGCCTTTGGCGTCTTCCGCCGGGACGTCCTCGTGGAGGTGGGCGGCGTCGACACGGCCAGCATCGGTGAGGACTTCGAGCTGGTGATGCGGATGCACCGCCATCTCACGCGACAGCGGCGCGACTACCGGATCGAGTTCGTCGCCGAACCGATCTGCTGGACCGAGGTCCCGACCTCCACGGCGGTGCTGCGGCGTCAGCGCGCACGCTGGCACCGGGGGCTCTGGGAGACCCTCTGGAAGTACCGCGGCATGCTCGGCAATCCCCGCTACGGCCGCGTCGGGCTGCTCGCGCTGCCCTGGTACTGGTTGTTCGAGCTCATCGCCCCGGCGCTGGAGCTGTTCGGTCTGGTCCTCGTCGTCCTCGGGCTGGCGCTCGGCGTGGTCAACGTCTGGTACGCGATCGCCTTCCTCTGCCTGGCCTACGGGTATGCACTGCTGGTCACGTTGGCGGCGATGACCGTGGAGGAGATGAGCTTCCACAAGTACGAGCGCTGGAGCGACCTCGGCGTGACGTTGGTTGCCGCGGTGCTGGAGAACGTGGGGTACCGGCAGGCCACTGCGTGGTGGCGGCTGGAGGGCTGGTGGGCCAGTCTCAGTGGTCGAAAGGCCGTCTGGGGCGTCATGACGCGGGAGGGGTTCGAGGGGGTGTCCCTATGGACTTTGTCAAGCGGCTGCGGGGGGCGGGTCTGGTAGAGGGTGCCGTTGCGGAGCATGGCGTACAGGACGTCGCAGCGGCGTCGGGCGAGGCAGATGATGGCGGCGTTGTGCTTCTTCTTCTCGGCGCGTTTGCGGTCGTAGTAGGCACGGCTGGTGGGGTCTGACAGGGCGGCGAACGCGGCGAGGAACATCGCCTTCTTGAGTTTCTTGTTGCCACCTCTGTTGGGATGCTCGCCGCGGATGGAGGTGCCGGATCTGCGTGTTACCGGTGCCAGGCCGGCGTAGGCAGCGAGGTGGCCCGGGGTTGGGAAGGCCGAGCCGTCTCCGACCTCGAGCAGGATGCGGGCTCCGGTCCTGACGCCGACGCCGGGCATCGAGGTCAGGACCTGGGCAAGAGGGTGCGCATCGAGCATCTGCGCGATCTGGCGTTCGGCCTGGTCACGTTGCGCCAGCAGCTCGGCAAGCTGGGTGGCGAGTTTAGGCAGGACGAGCTCGGCGGCCGCGGTCCCGGGCACCACCAGGGTCTGCTGGCCCAGCGCGGTCATGATCGCCTCGACGATGTCGGCGTGGGCGCGGGGGGCCCGGGGCTTGGCCACGGCGGTCAGCCTCCGGCGCCCGGCCGCTTTTAGCCCGGTGGGGCCGCCGAAGCGGGACAGCAGCTCTAGGACGGCCTTGTGATGCAACCGGGGCCCGATCGCGCGCTCTAGCGCGGGGTGGATGTGTGTGAGTAGTCCGTGGATCCGGTTGGTGACGCGGGTGACCTCGGCGGCGAGGTCGTCATCGAAGCCGACGATGACCTCCAGGTCGGCCAAGGCTTCGTCGTCGACGTCGACGCGACGCAACGCGTGCGGCATGGTGCGGGCGGCCTCGGCGATCACGTAGGCGTCGCGGGCGTCGGTCTTGGCGTTGCCCGGGTGCAGGTCGGCGATCCGGCGCATCGCCAGCCCAGGCAGGTAGGCGACCTGCACCCCGCAGGCGCGGGCGACGGTGACCGGCAGCGCGCCGATCGAGGCCGGCTGGTCCACCACCGCCAGCACCGGCCCGTGCTTGGCGAGCTTGGTGAACAGCTCCCGCAGCTTGGCCTCATCCTGCGGCAAGGGCTTGTCGTGCAGCCGGCGCCCATCCGGGCCCAGACCGCACGCGTGGTGCTCCTCCTTGCCCACGTCCAGTCCCAAGAACACCGCATACCCGGGTTCGGTCACAGGGTCCACTCCTCGCGTTCGTTGGCTGGTCGCCAGTCAGGCGGAGGATGCCGGCACCCACGTTACGAAGAGACCTGCCCGCAAGCGGGTAGCCCTGTCCCTATCAGCGGTCAACCAACGCCACCAGACCCGGTGACAACACCCCCCGGATCATGCGAACAACAGGGGCGATCAGTCATGCCGAGCCTGGCGACCAGAGCCCTTGCTCCAAGGGCCACGAAGAAGGTAACGAGGGGGAGTCCTCGTGAGAGGTGCGTTCAGCCTCACGCGCAGGCTCCGCGGACTGGTCATCCTCATCGCGGTCCTCATGCTGGCGATCGCGGCCTCCTGCTTGTTCAGCCTCATGTCGGCGCGTGACAACATGCTGCGCCTGTCCACGCAGATCGCCCCGGCCTTCGACGCCAACAGCCGAGTGCTGCAGGTGATGACGAACGCCGAGACGGGTCTTCGCGGCTACGCCGCCTACCAGGACCCCGCATTGCTCACGCCCTACCGGGGGGCGCAGTCCGAGGCGCACCAGGCGCTGGCCGACCTCGACGCTCACCTACCCGACGACTCGGAGCTTCAGCACATCGCGAAGCGGGAGCGTCGGGCCGTGGACGCGTGGTGGCAGTTCGCGACCCGGAACCGGCAGCTCATCGAGCAGGGTGGGACGGCCCGAGCCGCTCATGGAGCGGACCTGTTCGACCGGGTGCGGGCCACCAACGGTGCCCTGCACGACCGGCTGGCGCAGGAACGGACCACGGCGCGCGAGCATGCCCAGCACGCCATCGTCCACGACAGCATCTTGGTCGGTGTCGTCACCGTGGTGGCCATCGTCATCGCCCTCGGCGTCGGCTTCCGCGTGGCCAACTCGCTCAGCGGGCCCCTCACCGCCCTGCGGGAGGTGGTGAGCCGGCAGCGCGCCGGCGACACCTCGGCCCGCGCCGATGACAGCACGGGCGCCCTCGACGTGCGGGCACTCGCGGCCGACTTCAACGACCTGAGCGGGCAGAACGAGGCGCTGCAGCGCAGCCAGTCCCGCGCCCTGGCGATGCACCAGCTGACCTTGGACGTCGAACGCGCCGTCCGCAGCACGCACGACGTGCAGAGCGCGCTCAACGTGCTGTGCCGGATGCTGGGTGAGGGCATGAACGCCGACCGTGTGATGGCCAACACGATCGACGAGAACAAGGACGTCCTGCTCGGTGCCCAGTGGCACGACGTCGACCTCGATCCGCTGCCGGACATCCCCGAGCCCCTGGTGCCCGAGGTCGGCGCCCTCGCCGAGGAGCTGTGGCAGGCCTCCTCCCGCCTGGTGCTGCGGGACTTCCTGGACCCGGAGGTGCAGGCCCAGGAACGCGCGCGCCTGTTCTACCGGGAGACCGGTGCGCAGTCCCTCATCCTCGTGCCGATCGGCTTGGGGGAGCGCGTGATCGGCATCATCTACGTCCTCGCGGTGGACCACCGTCGGCACTGGACCCGGGCCGAGGCCAACACGGTGCAGCAGTCGGCGGCGTTCGTCGCGCAGGTCATCGTGGAGACCCAGCACCAGGAGCACCAGGCCGAGCACGTCGCGCGCCTGGAACAGCTCGACCGCCAGAAGACCGACTTCCTCTCCACGGTCAGCCACGAGCTGCGGACCCCGCTCACCTCGATCAGCGGCTACCTCGAGCTGCTGCTCGACGGTGACGCCGGACACCTCGAGCCGGCGCAGGAACGCATGCTCGCCGTCATCGACCGCAACACCACCCGGCTGCGTGGCCTGATCGACGACCTGCTGCTGCTCAACCGGATCGAGACGGGGCGCCTCGGCTCCGAGATCCGGAAGCTGTCGCTGTGCCAGCTGCTCGACGACACGGCCGAGGAGCTGCGTCCGCTGGCCGGCAACGCGCGCGTGCACCTCGACGTGGAGCACGCCCCCGACACCGCGGTGGTCATGGGGGACCGGGTGCACCTGCAGCGGGCGATGGTCAACGTGCTGTCGAACGCCATCAAGTTCACGCCCGTCGGTGGCTCAGTCACCGTGCGCTGCACCGTCGATGAGGAGTCGGGAAACGCCCGGATCGTCTGCCGGGACACCGGGATCGGCATTCCGGAGAAGGACCGGGCCCAGCTGTTCACCCGCTTCTACCGGGCGAGCAACGCCACCGAACAGGCGATCCCCGGCACCGGCCTCGGACTCGTCATCGTGCGGCAGATCGTGGAGGACCACCACGGCCAGCTGCAGCTGTCGTCGGTGGAGGGGCAGGGAACCACGCTCCAGATCGACCTGCCCCTGGCCGCGA
>NZ_DASSTI010000133.1:0-12347 GCF_035708005.1 Segeticoccus sp.
TGCTGGGCCACTGGCTGGAGATGCGCGCCGTCGGGCAGGCCTCGGGTGCCTTGGCGGCCCTCGCAGAGCTGCTGCCCGACGAGGCGGAACTGGTGACCGGTGCGGGGATCCGGACGGTGACCGTCGCTGACCTCTCCGTCGGGGACGTCGTCCTCGTCCGCAGCGGGGGCCGCGTCCCCGCCGACGGGACCGTGGTCGAGGGGACCGCCGAGGTGGACGAGTCGATGATCACCGGTGAGTCGCGCCCCGTCCCGCGCGCTGGGGGTGACCGCGTCGTCGCCGGGACCGTGGCGACGGACTCGGCGCTACGCGTTCGCGTGGACGCCGTCGGCGAGGACACCGCACTGGCGGGCATCCAGCGCCTGGTCGCCGAGGCCCAGGGCTCGCAGTCACGCGCTCAGGCGCTGGCCGACCGGGCCGCAGCGTTGCTCTTCTACGTCGCCGTGGCCGCGGCCGTCGTCACGGTGGTGGCGTGGAGCCTGCTCGGCCAGCCGGACCAGGCGGTCACCCTCGCGGTCACCGTGCTGATCATCGCCTGCCCGCACGCCCTCGGCCTGGCCATCCCGCTGGTGACCGCGATCTCGACGTCGCTGTCGGCGCGACACGGCGTCCTCGTCAAGGATCGCTTGGCGCTCGAGCGCATGCGGCAGGTCGACGCCGTGATGTTCGACAAGACCGGCACGCTCACCCTCGGAGAGCACCGGGTCACCGGTGCCGCGGCGGTGGACGGCGATGACGCGGCGCTGCTGCGGGTGGCTGGTGCCGTCGAGTCCGACAGCGAGCACCCGCTCGCCCGGGCGATCGTCGACGCGGCGCGGACGCACGGCGAGCTGCCGACCGCGTCGGGGTTCAGCTCGATGACGGGGCGCGGCGTCGAGGCCGTCGTCGACGGAGGACCGGTCGCCGTCGGCGGTCCGGCGCTGCTGCGGGAACGCGGGATCACCGTCCCGGACGCCCTCTCCGGGGAGGTGGACCGGTGGCGGGCCCGTGGGGCCACGGTGCTGCACGTGCTTCGGGGCGGCGAGGTCGTCGGCGCGCTGGCGCTCGAGGACGAGGTGCGCCCGCAGTCACGCGCGGCGATCGACGGCCTGCATGCGCACGGCATACGCGTTGGCATGATCACCGGTGACGCACGCCAGGTTGCCGACGCGGTGGCGGCGGACCTCGGCATCGACGAGGTGTTCGCCGAGGTCTTGCCCGCGGACAAGGACCGCGCGGTGGCCGAGCTGCAGCGGCGCGGTCACACCGTCGCCATGGTCGGTGACGGCGTCAACGACGCGCCGGCGCTTGCTCGGGCGGACGTCGGCATCGCCATCGGCGCCGGCACGGACGTGGCCGTCGAGTCGGCGGGCATCGTGCTCGCCTCCAGTGACCCGCGGGCCATCGGCTCGGTGGCGCGACTGTCAAGACGCACCTACCGCAAGATGCTCCAGAACCTCTGGTGGGCCGCCGGCTACAACATCGTGGCGATCCCCCTCGCGGCCGGCGCCCTGGCCTGGGCGGGAGTCGTCCTGCCGATGGCCGTGGGCGCTGTCCTGATGAGCCTGTCCACGGTGGTCGTCGCCCTCAACGCCCAGTTGCTGCGTCGGACCGACCTGACCCTGTCGGCAGCGGAGCGCTGAACGAGCCGGAGGCAGCGTGGCGATAATGAGCCCGTGGCCTTACCGGAACCCCGGACAGCGTGGCGCGGGTCCGTGCTGCAGGTCCGCGGACTGTCGGTCAGCTTCGGCCCGCTGGCGGCGCTGCAGGACGTCGACCTGGACGTCCGTCCCGGGGAGATCGTCGGCATCGCCGGTGACAACGGTGCGGGCAAGTCGACCCTGCTGCGGTGCATCTGCGGCGACCTCGGCGACGCCCGCGGCGAGGTCTGGCTCGACGGTGAGCGGGTGGCCTCGCGGCCGCCCTCCGACTCGCGTGGCCGTATCGGGGTGGTCTGGCAGCACCTGGTGCTGTCGGACAACCTCGATGCCGCCGCCAACCTCATGCTCGGCCGGGAGCGGCACCGGCTGCTGACCTCCGACGCGAGGTTCCATGCGCGCGCCCAGGCCATCCTCGACGACCTCGGCATCTCGATCGCCGACCTCACCTGCCCCGTGTGGACCCTCACGACCGGTCAGCGGCAGCTCCTCGCGATCGCCAGGTCCGTCTCGCCCCGCCCGCGGCTGCTGCTGCTCGACGAGCCGACCGCAGCGCTGGACCGGACGGAGTCCGCCCACGTCGAGCGGCTCCTTCGCCGGTTCCACGACGAGGGCACGACGACCCTGCTCATTTCCCACGACGTGGAGCAGCTGTTCCGGCTGGCCGGGCGGATCGTGGTCCTGCGCCACGGTCGAGTCATCGCGCAGGTCGAGCCGTTGCACTCCCACCCCGACGAGCTGCTGGCCCTCATGTCCGGCCACGACCCCTCCTCGGCGCCGCGCCACCAGCTGAGCCGGCTGCACGGCCTCGCGGACCAGCTCACCGCTGCCGACCGCCCCGCCTCGGCCGACGGAACGGCCGGCCTGACGCTCATCCTGTCCACCCTCGGGGCGGCCCTGGGCACCGGGCAGCTCAGCCTGCACCTGCGCGAGGGTGACGCCCTCGTCGGTCTCGGGTCGGTGGGCCTGACGCCGGCTCTGGAGACCGCCTGGGCCAGGCTGCCGCTGGGCGACTCGCCGGTGCCGCTGGTCCGTGCCCTGGCCGGCGGGGTGGCGGCCGTCGAGCCGGACGTCGCCGGGAACGAGCCGCTCCGCTCCTGGGGTCGACTGCTCGCCGACGCCGGGGTCGCGAGCTGGTGGGCCGTGCCGTTCTCCGGTGGCCGGGGTGTCACCGGGGTGATCGGCGTCTATCGCCCGGACATCGGGTCACCGAGCCGGGACGAGCTCGACCTGGTCAACCTGTATGCCGGGTACGCCGCCGGGACCTTGGAGCGGGATCGCCTCCTCACCGAGCTCACGGCGCGCAACAAGGTGCTCGAGACGATCCGCTCGGTGCTGCAGACCCTTGCCGGCCCCGACGCGCTGGCCGTCGGGCTGCGCACTGCCGTGCAGACGCTGCGGGAGGCGGTCGGTGCCGACCAGGTCGGCCTGTTCGGCCGGGTTGACGGCGCGCAGTCGAGCTGTCGGGCCTTCGCCGGGGCCCCGGGTGCCGCGGACCCGGTCGGCCTGTCCGCCGTGGCCGACCGGGCGCTGGCCCACGGCGGTGGCAGCGGCGTGGCGCAGATCCTTCCGGACGGTCAGGGTGGGAGCCATCTCCTGGTGCGTCTGCCAGAGGCCGCCACGGACGCCGTGCTGGTGGCCGGCTGGCGGACCCGGCTGGTGGGTGCGGATGAGCGGGTGCTGTTCGAGGACGCCGCGCACTCGATCCTGCTGGCCCTGGAGCGGGAGCGCGCCGAGGCGGCCCATCGGGAGGCCAGTGCCCTTCGGCGGTCGCAGGAGATGCAGCGACAGTTCCTGGCACGCCTCTCCCACGAGCTGCGCACGCCCCTCACCGCGATCCGCGGCTACGCCTCCAGCCTGATGCAGACCGACGTGACGTGGGACGAGGCCTCGCAGCGCCGGTTCCTCGGGCACATCAGCAGCGAATCGGCCCGGCTGCGAAGGCTCGTCGACGACCTGCTCGACTTCTCGATGATCGAGTCCGGCATGTTGCGGATCCGGCCGGACTGGGTGGACCTGCCGCTGGTCATCGACGCAGCGCGGTCCTGCCTGAGCCGCGAGGCGGCCGACGCGATCGAGATCTGTTGCGGTGACGGGGTGCCCGTCGTGTGGGGTGACCACGACCGGCTGGAGCAGGTGATGATGAACCTGATGGACAACGCTGTCCGGCACAACCCGCCCGGGACCGCGGTGCGCGTCACGGTGCGCCCCCACACCCCGGACGCCGTGGTCGTCGAGGTCAGCGACAACGGCGTGGGGCTCGAGGTCGACGAGGAGGCATCCGGCCGGGGCCGCAGGCGCCCGGGATCGACGTCCGGTGCGGGCCTCGGCCTGTCCATCACGCGGGGGATCGTCGAGGCCCACCGGGGACACCTCCGCCATGAGCCGCTCGATGCCGGCACGCGGTTCGTCGTGGAGCTGCCCGCAGAGGCGGACGTCCCGGCCGGGGAGGTCAGCGATGTCTGACTACCAGCCACGGACGAAGGTGCTGCTCGTCGAGGACGACCCCAACATCGTGGACCTCATCCGCGCCAACCTCTCCGTGCGCGGCTACGACACCGTGGTGTCCCACGACGGCGCGCGCGTCCTGCGCCAGCTCGACACCGATCGCCCGGACATCGTGCTGCTCGACCTCATGCTGCCGGCGGCGGACGGGTTCGAGCTGTGCCGTCAGATCCGCGAACGCTCGAGCGTCGGGATCATCGTGGTCTCGGCACGCGGCGGGGAGCGGGACAAGGTCACCGCCCTGCACGTCGGCGCGGATGACTACATGACCAAGCCGTTCGGCATCGAGGAGCTGCTCGCCAGGATCACCGCCACCCTGCGGCGGAGCCGGCCGGCCGACACCCCGACCGACGTCTCGCCGGTCGTGCAGCTCGGCTCGCTGGTCGTCGACCTGGCCCGGCAACAGGTCACGCGGGACGGACGTGCCGTGCACCTCACTCCGACCGAGTTCGCCCTTCTGCGCGAGCTGGTCGTCGAGCGGGGCAAGCTGCTCTCGCACGCCCACCTACTGCGCCGGGTGTGGGGTCCCGGCTACGAGACCGAGACGGAGTACCTCCGGGTCTACGTGCGACGGCTGCGCGCCAAGCTCGAGGTCGAGGGGCAGCCCGCGCTCATCCTGACCCAGCCACGCGCCGGCTACCGTCTGGCCGCCGACTGAGCGGCCATCACCGCCGACGCCGAGCAGCGTGGCCCCGGACGCCGAGTGGCGCGGTCCGGTGGCTCGCCGGGCCAGCGGTGTTCACGGCTTGTTGATCTCCCCGCAGAATTGTTAACGGAGCGTTCACGCGTGCGCGCCTACCGTGAAAGCAGGCGGCTCGCCCCCGACCCGGCAGCTTCGACACCGTGCCAGGGCATCGCGACCGCGCTCGATCGAGAGGAGCAGTACCGTGCTGGTCACGAAGAAGCTGGCAATCACATCGATCCTGGCCACCACCGCGCTCGCGGCGGCCGCCTGCTCGAGCGGGGGCACGAGCGCCTCGTCCTCCCACTCCAGCACCGCGAAGGCGAGCACCTCGTCGTCGTCGCCCTCCTCGAGCCCGACGAGTTCGTCGAGCTCGACCGGCTCGTCCGGCGGTACGGGAGCGAAGACGTCGGCGACGTCGTTCACGCGGAACTTCTCCGCGATGGCGAAGCTGAAGTCGGTGGCCGCCAAGGGCTCCGGCAAGATCGAGGTCATCCTTCCGGACACGGTGACCTCCGCCCGCTACACCGAGTTCGACGCGCCCTACCTGGAGAAGGCGTTCAAGACCGCCGGCCTGGACTCCAGCCAGTACTCCGTGCAGAACGCACAGGGCAGCGACGCCACGATGCTCACCGACGCGCAGTCGGCGATCAGCTCCGGAGCGAAGGTCATCGTGGTGGACCCGCTGAACTCCGGGGTGGGCGCCAAGGTCGAGAGCTATGCCAAGCAGCACAACGCACAGGTCATCGACTACGACCGGTTGACGCTCGGCGGCACCCGTTCCTACTACGTCAGCTTCAACAACGTCCGGGTGGGCAAGCTGATCGGGCAGGGACTCGTCTCCTGCACCAAGGCATGGGGTGTGGCCAGTCCGCACGTCATCGAGATGCGTGGCGACCCGACGGACAACAACGCGACCCTGTTCGCGCAGGGTTACGACTCCGTGCTCGACCCGCTGTACAAGTCGGGGAAGTGGACCAAGGTCGCCGAACCTGCCGGGACCTGGGACCCGCCGACTGCGGCCACCGAGTTCACCCAGGCGTTCACGGCCCACTCCGACGCCAACGCCGCCCTCGTCCCGAACGACGAGAACGCCGCGCCGATCATCACCTACCTGAAGAACCACGGCAAGAAGCCGAAGCAGTTCCCGATCACCGGTCAGGACGCCACGCTGGTCGGACTGCAGAACATCCTCGCCGGCTACCAGTGCGGGACGGCCTACAAGCCGATCTACCTCGAGGCCCAGGCCGCCGCGGCCCTGGCGATCTACCTGCGTGCGGGCGTCAAGCCGCCGTCGGGACTGGTCAACGGGACGACCGAGGACACCAAGAGCCACGTCAAGGTGCCGTCCGTGCTCTTGACCCCCGAGTGGGTGACCACCAAGAACATGAACAAGACCGTCATCGCCGACAACTTCGTGCCGGCCAAGCAGTTGTGCACGAAGTCGTTCGCCTCCGAGTGCAAGAACGCGGGGATCACGTTCTAGTGGGCGAACAACCCAGCGCGCGCCCGGCCGGAGAGCCGGCCGGGAGTGCGCTGCTCGAGGATCAAGGCGCGCTGCTGAGCCTGCGTGGGGTCGGCAAGCACTTCGGGCCGGTCCAGGCGCTCCGCGGCATCGACCTCGATGTGCCGGCCGGGCAGGTCACCGCGCTGGTCGGTGACAACGGCGCCGGCAAGTCCACCCTGGTGAAAGCGATCGCCGGCATCCACTCGATCGACGCCGGCGAGATCCTCTGGAGCGGCCGCCCGGTGCACCTGCACAGCCCACGCGACGCCTCGGCCCTGGGCATCGAGACCGTCTACCAGGACCTCGCACTGTGCGACAACCTCGACATCGTCCAGAACATGTTCCTCGGGCGCGAGGAGCGGCGTAGCGTCGTGCTCGACGAGGCGGCGATGGAGACGAAGGCGAACCGGACGCTCAGCGACCTGTCGGTCACGACGGTCAAGTCCATCCGCCAACTGGTCGCCTCGCTCTCCGGCGGCCAGCGGCAGGCGGTCGCGGTCGCGCGTGCCGTGATGTGGGACGCGAAGCTGGTCATCATGGACGAGCCCACGGCGGCGCTCGGGGTGTCGCAGACCGCGATGGTGCTGGACCTGGTCAAGCGACTGAGCTCCCACGGCATCGCCGTGCTGGTCGTCTCGCACAACCTCAACGACGTCTTCCAGGTCGCTGACCGGATCGCGGTGATGTACCTCGGTTCCCTCGCCCGGACCGCCCCGGTCCGGGAGCTGACGATCGGCTCGACGGTCGAGCTGATCACCACCGGCGCCATCTCGAACAAGGACGACCGGGAGTCCTGAATGTCATCATCACCAGAACGGACCACCGGGCCGGTCGCCGAGGAGGACCTCCCCGCGGCCGAGGCCATCGCGGCACAGCCCCCCGCCATGGCGGGATCACTCGGCGGCTACTTCCGCGCGTGGATCTCCCGCATCCGCTCCGGCGAGAGTGGCGTGCTGCCCGTGGTCGGTGGACTGATCGCGATCATCATCTTCTTCCAGGTGAAGGACTCGGTCTTCCTCTCCGCCGGCAACATCATCAACCTGATGGTCCAGGCGTCGGTCTTCGTCCTGTTCGGCATCGCCGAGGTGTTCGTGCTGCTCCTCGGCGAGATCGACCTCTCGCTGGGTTACACGGGTGCCATCGGAGCGGTGTTCGCGGTCTGGATCACCGGTCCTCCGCACCACGAACCGTGGTACGTCGGCATCCTCCTGGGCCTGGCGATCGCCACGGTCATCGGCGCGGTCTGGGGGCTGCTCATCACCCGGCTGAGGATCCCCTCCTTCGTCGTGACCCTGGCCGGTCTCCTGGGCCTGCAGGGCCTGTTGATCGCCGTGATCAACCAGCTGGCGGGGGCCAGCAGCGGCGGCACCATGTCGGTCAGCAACCAGGTGATCAACAACATCGCCTACGGGCAGGTGAGCAACCTGTTCTCCTGGATCGTGGTGGGGCTCGTGGTGGTCGTGTATGCCGGGCTCACGCTGCTCCGTGAGCGGCAGCGGCGCGTGGGCGGCCTGGTCGCCCAGCCGGTGGGACTGAGCATCCTCAAGATCGCCGTGATCGCCGCCGCCGGGGTGGCGCTCGTCGCGGTCTGCCAGGCCGGCAGCGGTGTGCCGTGGGCGGTGCCGATCGTGCTGGCCATCGTGGTGGGCTGGACGTTCCTGCTCACTCGCACCCGGTTCGGTCGCTATGTCTACGCGATCGGTGGGAACGCGGAGGCGGCGCGCCGCGCGGGCATCAACCTGTCCCGCATCCGGCTGTTGGCCTTCGCGCTGTCGAGCCTGACCGCGGGGGCGGCGGGCGTCTTCTATGCGGCGCGCCTCGGTTCGATCTCGAGCAACGTCAACGGTGGCCAGTACGTCCTGCTCGCCGTCGCGGCTGCCGTGATCGGCGGCACGAGTCTGTTCGGGGGCCGTGGCAAGATCGTGCACGCGCTGCTCGGCGGGCTGGTCGTGGCCACGATCTACAACGGCATGGGGCTGCTCAACCTCTCGGCCGCGGCGCAGTTCATGGTCACGGCGCTCGTGCTGCTGGCAGCGGTGACGGTCGACGCGCTCAGCCGGCGGAACCGTTCGGTGGCGTGAGCCACCCGCCGGGTCGGAGCTGCCGGGTGCGGCTCCCTGCGGCCCGGGTCAGCTGTCGAGCCAGGACGACAGGACGTCGGCCTCGTGCTCCCCGAGGCCGGGGCTCGGGCGCACCGGGACACGATCCCCGGCGAAGGAAACCGGCTGGCGCAGCGCCGGCAGGACGCCGAGGGTCGGGTGCTCGAACTCACCCACCAGGCCGCGGTGCTTGAGCTGGTCGCTGTTGATCGCCTCGTCGAGGTCCTGGATGGGGGCGGCGGGGACGCCGGCCGCCTCGGCGGCGGCCAGCACCTCGTCGGTCGTCCGCGGTGAGGTCCACGCCTCGGTGGCCGTGCGGACGGCCTCGACCCGCTGGCAGCGCGCGCGATCCGTGGCGTAGTCGGGGTCGTCGGCCAGCTCCGGGCGCTCGATCAGCGCGGCGAAGCGCCGGAAGACCACATCGTTGGCCACCGCGATGGCCACCAGCCCGTCCCGCGTGCGGTAGGTGTCGAACGGGGTGGACACCGGGTGCCGGTTCCCGACGCGGCCGGGCAGGGCGCCCGTCGCCGTCAGGATGCTCATCCCGGTGACCTGCAACGCGACCAGGGAGTCGAGCATCGACACGTCGAGGTGCTGCCCGACGCCGGTGCGTTCCCGCTCGAAGAGCGCAGCACAGATCGACCAGGCAGCGAAGAGGCCGGCCACGACGTCGCCGAGGGACTCGCCGACACGGGTCGGGGAGCCGCCCTCGGGGCCGGTGGCGGCCATCAGACCGGACATGGCCTGCACGATGAGGTCGTAGGCCGGTCGCTGGCTCAGCGGTCCACTCTGCCCGAAGCCGGAGATGCTCGCGTAGACCAGGCGCGGGTTGCGGGCCGAGAGCTGCTCGTGGTCGATCCCGAGCCGGGCGGCGACGCCGGGGCGGAAGTTCTCAACGACGACGTCGGCCTTCTCGGCGAGTCGGTGGAGCGTCTCCCGGTCGCCCTCGTCCTTGAGGTCGAGCACGATGCTGCGCTTGCCCCTGTTGAGCTGCGCGAAGTAGACGCTCTCCCCGTCCAGGAACGGCCCGAGGTGCCGCGCATCGTCACCGGCCGGTGACTCGACCTTCACCACGTCGGCGCCGAGCTCGGCCAGCAGGCCGGTGCAGTAGGGGCCGGCGAGGACCCGGCTGAGGTCGAGGACGCGCACTCCGTCAAGGGCTGCCATGGACCGGACACTAGGAATCCGTGCCTCATCTCGGCCATGTGCAGGCGCACAACAGATGGTGAGGGCGTTGTGCATGCTGACGTGGCAGGGGGTGGAGCCCGGCTGGTGCGATGGGAGCCGACCGCCCACGGAGGAGTACCGATGTCGTTGCCGTTCCTGTTGCCCGAGATGCACGAGGAGTTCCGCGCGGCCGCCCGAGCGGTCGCCGAGGGGAAGCTGGCGGCCAACGCGGCCTTGGTGGACGAGCGCGGCGGCTTCGCCCAGGAGTCGTATGACGTGCTGGTCGCCTCGGGCCTGCACGCTCCGGGGATCCCGGAGCAGTACGACGGTGACGGCGTGGACGCACTGGCGTCGGCCATCGCGATCGAGGAGGTGGCCCGCGTCTGTGCCTCCTCCTCGAGCATCCAGACCTCCAACAAGCTGGGGACCACCCCGCTGCTGCTCTTCGGCACGGAGGCGCAGCGGTCGGCATACCTGCCGGACGTGGCCTCGGGAGCGGCACTGATGGCGTACGCGATCAGTGAGCGGGAGGCCGGCAGCGACGTCGCGGCGATGACCTGCCGCGCGACCGAGGACGGCGACAGTTATGTGCTCGACGGCGTGAAGACCTGGATCACCTCGGCGGGGGTGGCGCGCTACCTGATCGTCTTCGCCGTGACCGATCCCGAGCGTGGGTCCAAGGGCATCTCGGCCTTCGTGGTGCACGCCGACGACGAGGGGATCAGCTACGGGGCGCCGGAGAGGAAGATGGGGCTGCGCGGGTCGGTGACCCGCGAGGTCTACCTCGAGAAGTGCCGGATCCCGGCGGATCGACTGCTGGGGGAGCGCGGCCGGGGTCTGCGGGTCGCGCTGGGGACGCTCGACCACACCCGGGTCTCGATCGGCGCGCAGGCGGTGGGCATCGCGCAGGGCGCCCTCGACGTGGCGCTCGGCTACGCCAAGGAGCGGCAGCAGTTCGGGCGCGCGATCTCCGACTTCCAGGGGGTGCAGTTCATGCTGGCCGACATGGCCATGCGCGTGGAGGCGGCGCGCCAGATGGTCTACTCCGCCGCGGCACGGAGCGAGGCGAGAGCGAGCGACCTCACCTTCTTCGGCGCGGCCGCCAAGTGCCTCGCCTCGGACACCGCCATGGCGGTGACGACGGATGCGGTCCAGCTGCTCGGGGGAGCGGGCTACACCCGCGACTTCCCCGTCGAGCGGATGATGCGCGATGCCAAGATCACCCAGATCTACGAGGGCACGAACCAGATCCAGCGGGTGGTCATGGCCCGCCAGCTGCTGCGCTGAACGTGGACGCGCCGCCCCGGAACGAAGGTTCGGGGGCGGCGCGCCGTGCGTGCGGGACGTCAGCGGACGTGGACCGTCATCATCCCGTTCTTGTTGCTGTTGATCACCTCGATGGTCGTGCCGGTGCCCGCGACCTTCACGCTGCCCTGCGGGTTCGCCGGGTCGTAGTAGCGCATCGGGTCGGAGTCGTCGAACACCGCGACGCCCGGCTGTGAGGGCGCGGTCGCCGTCTCGACCTCGACCTCGGTGCAGGTGCCGTCGGCGTCCTCGGCGGCGCAGTACTCGCGGTGCCAGGTGAAGGCGTCGGTGGCCTCGAGGCCGAACGACGCGTCATAGGGCTGGAACCGGTTGCGCAGCGATGCACCGCTGTGACTCCACGTGAGCGCATCCGGGTGCGAGTCGACCGGCAGGATCAGGCCTGCGCCCGGGTGCTCAGAGGTGTTGTTGTCGCCGTAGGCGGTGTCCCAGTACCAGACCACCATGCCGTTCTGGTAGGGGAAGTGCTCCACCCAGTTGGGCTTGGTCCAGCCCCAGCCGAAGTTGTACGGGCCCTGCTGCAGCGTGGTGTCGTAGCCGACGTACTGCCGGTTCTCCGCGACGTAGTACTGGTTGAAGTCCTGGGTGTACTCGCCGTCGGTGGCGAGGAACTTGTCCAGGGTCCACCCGGAGGTGTCGCCCTCGAAGCCCGCGCTGAGCGCGGCACCCACCTGCACGTCGTCGACGAGCAGGCCCAGGTGGTGGACTGCAGCGTCGTTGACCGTTTCGAACCGGACCTGCACCTGCTTGCCGGCATACGGGCTGAGGTCGGCGGTGAGGCCGACCCACTGGCCACCACTGCTTCCCGTGATGCCCTGGCCATGGTTGTTGCCGTTCTGGTTGTCCGTGGTCGACAGGTTTGTCTTCACCGGTTCGAAGTTCTGACCGTCCGCGGAGACCTCCACGTACCCGTAGTCCCAGTTGGTCTCGAGGTCGTAGTACACCTGCGCGGTCAGCTCGCCGTTCGCCGGCACGGTGAACGATGGACTGGTGGCGTTCGCCGTCCGGTCGTCACCGGCACCGGAGTAGAGGTACCGCGTCCCCTCCTTCGCCTGGATGTCGAGGTTCGTGGTGACGGACTTCTTCGGCAACACCACCACGAGGCCCTGTGACTTCTTCGTGGCGTGCTCGGCGACGCCGAGCTTGTGGGAAGACTTCTTCCCGGAGACCGCCACGTCGTAGTCGAGCCAACCAAGTTGCAGCTTGTCCCACGCGCTCATGTGGTCCGGCGTGGTGCCGATCCAGTCCTTGCCGTGGCCCATCCACGAGCCGGAGCTCATCAGGGTCCAGAAGCCGGTGCCGTTGTCACCGCCCGCCGTGTCGTACTCATCGGGCAGGCCGAGGTCGTGGGCGAACTCGTGGGCGAAGACGCCGAGACCGCCGTTCTCCGGCTCCGTGGTGTAGTCGCCGATCCAGTAGCCGGTGTC
>NZ_DASSTI010000134.1:0-18358 GCF_035708005.1 Segeticoccus sp.
GAACGGCTGCGTCATCTCGCGCGGCTGCGACGGGTCCGCGACCGCATCGACCGGGACTACGCCCAGCCCTTGGACGTCGAGGCCCTCGCCCGGGGCGTGCACATGTCCGGCGGCCACCTGAGCCGCCAGTTCCGCCTCGCCTACGGCGAGTCGCCCTACAGCTACCTCATGACGCGCCGGATCGAGCGCGCGATGGCCCTGCTGCGGCGCGGGGACCTCAGCGTCACCGAGGTCTGTTTCGCGGTGGGCTGCCAATCCCTGGGCACCTTCAGCACCCGCTTCACCGAGCTGGTCGGTATGCCGCCCAGCACCTACCGCAGCCGCGTAGCCTCCGGTGCGGCCGGCATACCGTCGTGCGTCGTCAAGCAGGTGACCAGGCCGATCAGGAATCGAGAAGCACCGCTCGCGGATCTGGATCTAGTTTGAGCGCCATGGACATCACGATTCACACCACCGTTCTTCCGCACCTGGACCCGGAGGCCTCGCTCGCGTTCTACCGGGACGTCCTCGGCTTCGAGGTCCGCAGTGACGTCGGCCAGGGCCCCATGCGGTGGATCACCGTCGGCCCGGTGAACCAGCCCGAGACCTGCATCCTGCTGGCGCCGCCGGCCGCGGACCCGGGCATCACCGAGGGCGAACGCCGCACGATCACCGAAATGATGGCCAAGGGCACCTACGGTTGGATCATGCTCGCCACCAAGGACCTCGACGGCACCTTCGAGAAGGTGCAGGCAGGTGACTCCGAGGTCGTCCAGGAGCCGACGGAGCAGCCGTGGGGTACGCGCGACTGCGCCTTCCGCGACCCCGCGGGCAACATGGTCCGCATCCAGGAGCTGCGCGGCGCATGACGAAGGGAACGCCGGAGGCAGCGCGGCACGTGGCGGACGCCCACGAACTGATCCGCGTGCACGGGGCGCGCGAGAACAACCTGAAGGGTGTCAGTCTCGAGATCCCGAAGCGCCGGCTCACCGTGTTCACCGGGGTGTCCGGGTCGGGCAAGAGCTCGCTGGTCTTCGACACGATCGCCGCCGAGTCGCAGCGGATGATCAACGAGAGCTACAGCGCGTTCGTCCAGGGCTTCATGCCCTCACTGGCGCGGCCCGACGTGGACGTGCTCGAGGGCCTGACGACCGCGATCCTCGTCGGCCAGGACCCCATGGGCGCAAACCCCCGGTCCACCGTCGGCACGGCCACCGATGCCTACACGATGCTGCGGATCCTGTTCAGCCGGCTGGGGAAGCCTCATATCGGCTCACCCCAGGCGTTCGCGTTCAACGTCGCCTCCATCAGTGGGGCCGGGGCCGTCACCGTCGAACGTGGCGGCGAGAAGGTCAGGGAACGCCGCGAGTTCAGCATCACGGGCGGCATGTGCCCGCGGTGCGAGGGCCGGGGCGACGTGACCGACTTCGACCTCACGGCGCTGTACGACGAGAACCTGTCGCTCAACGAGGGCGCCCTCACCATCCCCGGCTACAGCATGGACGGCTGGTACGGCCGGATCTTCCGCGGCTGCGGCTTCTTCGACCCGGACAAACCGATCCGCACGTTCACCAAGCGCGAGCTGAACGCCTTGCTCTACAAGGAACCCACGAGGATCAAGGTCGAGGGGGTGAACGTCACCTACGAAGGGCTGATCCCCAAGATCCGCAAGTCGATGCTGGCCAAGGACCGCGAGGCCATGCAGCCGCACATCCGGCGGTTCGTCGACCGGGCGATCACGTTCGGCACCTGCCCCGACTGTGGCGGGAGTCGACTCAGCGAGCTGGCACGGTCCTCGCGCATCGACGGGCTGAGCATCGCCGAGGCGGCCACGATGCAGATCAGCGACCTGGCCGAGTGGGTGCGTGGGCTCACCGAACCCGAGGTGAAGCCCCTGCTCGACGCGCTGGGGGAGAGCCTGGACTCGTTCGTGGAGATCGGGCTCGGCTACCTCAGCCTCAACCGGTCAGCCGGTTCGCTGTCCGGTGGAGAGGCCCAGCGCACCAGGATGATCCGCCACCTCGGCTCGTCACTGACCGACGTCACCTACGTCTTCGACGAGCCGACGATCGGGCTCCACCCGCACGACATCGCCCGGATGAACCGCCTGTTGCTGCAGCTGCGCGACAAGGGCAACACCGTGCTGGTGGTCGAGCACAAGCCGGAGACCATCGAGATCGGCGACCACGTGGTCGACCTCGGGCCCGGCGCCGGGGAGGCGGGGGGCTCGGTCTGCTTCGAGGGCAGCGTGGAGGGACTGCGGGGGAGTGGCACCATCACCGGTCGCCACCTGGGCGACCGCGCCTCGCTGAAGGACGCGGTGCGCGGCGCCTCCGGCGCGCTGGAGATCCGCGGCGCCTCGACCAACAACCTGCGGGACGTCGATGTCGACGTGCCGCTCGGTGTGCTGTGTGTGCTCACCGGTGTGGCCGGCTCAGGCAAGAGCTCGCTGGTCAACGGCTCGATCGCCGGGCGCGACGGAGTCGTGCTCGTCGACCAGACCCCGATCAAGGGCTCCCGGCGCAGCAACCCGGCCACGTACACCGGGGCGCTCGACCCCATCCGCAAGGGCTTCGCCAAGGCGAACGGGGTGAAGCCAGGCCTGTTCAGCGCGAACTCCGACGGGGCGTGTCCAGCCTGCAACGGTGCCGGCGTCATCTACACCGAGCTCGGCTTCATGGAGACGTTCAGCACCACCTGCGAGGAGTGCGAGGGCAAGCGCTTCCAGGCGGCGGTCCTGGAGTACACGCTCGGTGGGCGGAACATCGCCGAGGTGTTGGACCTGTCCGTGGGCGAGGCGGTGGAGTTTCTCGGGACCGGCGAGGCCGATCTGCCTGCTGCCCACACGATCCTGCAGCGGCTGGAGGACGTGGGCATTGGTTATGTCAAGTTGGGGCAGCCGTTGACCACCCTGTCCGGTGGGGAGCGGCAGCGGCTCAAGCTCGCCACGCAGATGTCACAGAAGGGCGGCCGCAGCGCTGTCTACGTGCTGGACGAGCCGACCACCGGCCTCCACCTGGCCGACGTGGAGCAGCTGCTGGGCCTGTTGGACCGGCTGGTCGACTCCGGCAAGTCGGTCGTGGTCATCGAGCACCACCAGGCCGTCATGGCGCACGCGGACTGGATCATCGACCTCGGCCCCGGGGCCGGGCACGACGGTGGTCGCGTCGTCTTCGAGGGCACGCCGGCGGAGCTGGTCGCCGCGCGGTCCACGCTGACCGGGCAGCACCTCGCGGACTACGTGGGCGCCTGAGCTGACGCCGCGAACGAGTCGATCAGCAGGCTCGCTCGGTCGTCAGCAGCAATGAGGGCAGGTGCAGCACCTCGCCGTCCACGTGCGCGAGGACGTCGGCCGGCTGGATCCTCGTCCTGGCCCAGGCTGGTGCCGAGAACAGTTGCTGGAGCATCTCGCGGGTCAGGTCCCAGCCCGGGCCGGCCTCCTGCTGCACGGCGAGTACGCAGACGCGGGCCCCCGTGCCGCAGATGGTGGTGAGCCCGTCGACGTAGGCTCGTCGGCCGTCGTCGTCCAGGTTGTGCAGCAGGCCCGAGTCGAGGACGGTTCTCGGTCGGACGCCGAGGCCTTCCAGGTGCTCGGCGTCTCCCACGCGGACGTCGATGTCGAGGGCCCGTGCCGCCGCCTTCTCGCGCGCAGCGGTGACCGCGCGAGACGAGCAGTCCACCCCGACGACCTGGTGGCCCCTCTCGGCGACGAGGAGGGCGAGATCGCCTGTGCCACAGCCGACGTCCAGGACCGGCGACTGGATCGAGGTCGCCTCGAGCAGGGCGACGAGCGCCGGCTGGACACCGCCGATCTCCCAGGGTGGCGGCGGTGTGTCCGGCGCATACTGCTCATCCCAGTTGCCGTGCCCGGGTCGCGAACCCACGGGCGAGACGATATCGACGTCGCTGCTGCAGGCATAGCATGCGAGCGTGATCCTCCCGGCGGTCCGTGACCCGCGCCTCGTGACGATCCGCCGGGGCGGGACCCTCACGGACGCAGATCACCACCGGTTGGCACTGTGGGCCGCGTTGTGCGCCGAACACGTCCTCGACCTGTTCGAGGCGGCGCGGCCGGAGGACCCACGACCACGTCACGCGATCGAGCGCGCCAGGGCCTGGGTGCGAGGTGAGGTCACCATGACGCAGGCGCGCGCCGCGGGCGGCCATGCGATGGGCGCGGCCAGGGAGCTGCTTGGGGCGCCCCGTCATGCGGCGTATGCCGCCGGGCAGGCCGGCGCGGTGGCCCATGTCGCGGCGCGCGACCTCGGTGCGGCGGCCTATGCGATCAAGGCCGCACGTGCGGCCGCACCGGATGGAGACGCCGATGCGGCGGGGCGGCGCGAGTGCCAGTGGCAGCGGGACCAGTTGCCAGACCCGATCCGTGAGCTCGTCCTGGACGACGAGCGGTTGCGCAACGAGATCTGCTGGTCGGTGTTCACCTGCTGAGGAGCCTTCGTGGAACGCCGATAATGTACATTATGTCAAGTCAACCCGAGACGGGGCACTGACCCGCTCACGCTGACGGCTCCCCTGCCACGGGTCTGTCACTCGTCACCGTCACTCGTCAGCGGCCTGTCCGGACGGCGCATGATCCGCAGGACGAGGTCGTGCAGCTGGTTTCGAGTGACCTTCATGGGCCAACATCTGCGAGGCTCGTTCCATGAGAGGCACCGCACCCTGTGGGGCGGGCGGTCGCGGCACGGGCAGTGGCGTGGGCATCGCCGGCGGCGGGTGCTGAGGTGCCACTCCCCCGTGCCACCGACCAGCCGACCACCAAGGTCGGCCTGCGGTGGACACTGCGGTTCAACCTCGCGTGGATCGGGGTGATGGTCGGGTTCTTCGGCCCGCTGCAGATCCTGCTGCCGAACAAGGCGGCCGCCATCGCGCCGCACGACAAGGAGTACACCCTCGCCCTGGTGACCTCGCTCGGGGCGATCTTCTCCATGGTGATGAACCCCCTGTGGGGGGCGCTGTCCGACCGCACCACCTCGCGGTTCGGGCGCCGGCTGCCCTGGGTCGTCGCCGGTGGGGTCGCCGGCGCGCTGAGCCTGGTCCTCGAGGGCGTAGCCCAGAGCGTGCTGCTCATGGTGGTCGCGTGGTGCCTCGTGCAGAGCACGCTGAACGCGTCCTGGGCCGCCCTGTCGGCGGTGGTGCCCGACCAGGTGCCCGAGCAGCAGCGGGGCACGGTCGCCGGTTGGCTCGGGCTGGCCCAGCTCCTGGGGGTCCTGTTCGCGGTGGGGCTGGCGACCGTCGTGGCCGGGGAAGCCGGGTTCTTCGCGAGCGCGGTCGTGCTGCTCCTGGCGATGGTGCCGTTCGTCCTCGCGCGCCAGGACGTGCGCCTGGTGCGCGAGGAGCTCTCTGCGTGGAGCTGGCGGGAGTTCGCGAGCGGCTTCTGGATCAACCCCCGACGCCACCCCGACTTCGGGTGGGCCTGGCTGACGCGCTTCCTGATGAACTTCGGCAACAGCACGGTCATGGTCTACCTGCTGTACTTCCTGCGCGACGCCCTGCACCGGCCGCACCCGGAGGCGGACGTCATCATCATCGGCGCGGTCAACGCCCTCGGGGTCGGCGTCGCCGTCGTCATCTCGGGCCGGCTGTCCGACCGCACCGGGCGCCGGAAGGCCTTCGTCACCGCCGCCGGGCTCGTGATGGCCCTCGCGTCGGCCCTCCTCGCCGGGGTGCAGAGCTGGACCATCGTGCTCGCGGCGGCCTTCATCATGGGCCTCGGCTTCGGTATCTACACCTCGGTGGACTTCGCGCTCATCACCCAGGTGCTGCCCGCCGCGACCGCGCGCGGCAAGGACATGGGCGTGCTCAACATCGCCAACGCGCTGCCCCAGGTCGTGGCGCCGGCCATCGGCGCCGCCGTCATCACCAGCCTGGGCGGCTACCACGGACTCTTCGCCGTCTCCGGCGCCATGGGGATCCTCGGCGCCGGACTCGTCCGCTTCATCAGGACCGTCGAATGAGGAAAGCCAGATGACTGAGTTCCCTGAACTGCCCCACGGATTCGTGTTCGGCACCGCGACCGCGGCCTACCAGGTCGAGGGCGCGGTCGAGGCCGACGGCCGCGGCCGCTCGGTCTGGGACACCTTCTGCGCCCAGCCGGGGAACATCAAGGACGGCGAGACCGGCGAGGTGGCCTGCGACCACTACCACCGCCATGCCGAGGACGTGGCGCTGATGCGGGACCTCGGGATGGACGCCTATCGGTTCTCGCTGTCCTGGCCGCGGATCCAGCCGGAGGGCACCGGTGCCGTCAACCCGGCCGGTCTCGACTTCTACGACCGGCTGGTCGACGAGCTGCTCGCCGCCGGGATCTCCCCCGTCGTCACCGTCTACCACTGGGACCTGCCGCAGCCGCTGCAGGACGCCGGCGGCTGGCAGTCCCGTGCCACGGCCCAGCACCTCGCGGACTATGCCGCGATCGTCGGGGCACGCCTCGGCGACCGGGTGCGGATGTGGGTCCCGGTCAACGAGCCGGTGGTCGTGGCGATGTTCGGCTACGCCCTCGGGGTCCACGCGCCGGGGCTGCAGCTCGGCGCCCGGGCCCTCCCGGTCGCCCACCACCTGCTGCTCGGGCACGGCCTGGCCACGCAGGCCCTCCGCGCCGCCGGGTGCCACACCATCGGCACCGCGTCCAACCACGCCCCGACCTGGCCGGCGTCCGACAGCACCGAGGATCGAGCCGCCGCGGCGCTCTACGACACCGCCTACAACTGGCTGTTCGCCGATCCCGTGCTGTGCGGCAGCTACCCGGATCACTTCGCCGAGGCGATGCCCGGACCGGTCGCCGACGACCTGCACGTGATCTCCACCCCACTCGACTTCTACGGCATCAACTACTACCAGCCGACGGTGATCGGTGCGCCCGGCGCGACGCCCGCGCAGTCCTCGCCGCTGGCGGCCCTCCCCCTGCCGGACGGCCTGCCCTTCGAGCCGCGCCCCCTGAGCGGTCACCCCACCACCGACTTCGGGTGGGCAGTCGCACCCGAGGGACTCACCGAGGTCCTGCAGACCTTCCGGGACCGGTATGCCGGGCAGCTCCCGCCGCTCTACGTCACCGAGAGCGGGTGCGCCGTCCACGACGTGGTCGGTGCGGACGGACAGGTGCACGACCCGCGCCGCACGGCCTACCACCGCGACCACCTGCGCGCGGTGGCGGCCGCCATCGCGGACGGTGTCGACGTCCGGGGCTACTTCGTCTGGTCGACGATGGACAACTTCGAGTGGGCGGAGGGCTACCGCCAGCGGTTCGGGCTGGTGCACGTGGACTTCGCCACCCTGCGCCGGACCCCGAAGGACTCCTACCGCTGGTTCCAGCAGCTCCTCGCCGCCAGGCCTTGACCCGCCGAATCAGTTCAGGCCGAAGGCCTTCAGCAGGTCGGGCGAGCCCTGCGCCCCGCGCAGCGGCGGCAGTCCGACCATCCGGGAGGGTGCCGCGGCCAGCGAGGCATGCGTCATCCGCTGCCCCACCACGACATGGTGCAGCTGCCGGGCCACCACGACCGTCAGGACGTGGTTGTCGGCGTGGTGGTCGTCCTCGTCGAAGGTGATCACCACGGCCAGGCGCCCGGAGGTGAAGTCCGGGCCGGAGCGGACCAGGTCCATCGACTGCCCCAGCCAGGCGTCGGCCTGGCTCAGCGGACAGTCGTGCCCGTCGTGGCAGAGGTTGGGGATGAGCTGCGCGTATGCCGGCAGCCTGCCGCGGTCGACCGCGTCCCGGAACGCTCCCGAGGAGGCGGTGCCGGCGGGCACGTCGTGCGCGTCGCACAGCCTCCGCTCGGTGGGGTCGGTGAAGTAGGCCCAGGCGTTGTGCTTCACGGCGTACTCCCCCTCCCCGTGCTGGGCACAGTTCTGGGGCATGTCCTCGGCGTAGGCCGCGACCGGGTGGTCGTGGGCCGCGAGCTGGCCGAAGACGCTGGGCCCCGACAGCGGGTGGGCAGCCGGGTTGGCGTCGTCGCTGACGCCGAACGTCGAGCCGCCGGTGATCTCCAGGTAGTTGGGCAGGGAGGGGTGTGCCACGGCATACCAGTTGGCGGCGCGGCCGTACTGCTGGGAAAGCTGCGCCAGGTGCGGCATCTGGTCGGTGGCCTGCTGGGCGGAGTGGTTCTCGAAGACGACGACGAGCAGCTTGCTGACGGCCGGGCCGGTCGCGGCGCGGCCGGAGGAGGCAGGTGCGCCCGCACTGGTGGACGACGTCGCCCTCTGGCGAGGGGCCGCCGAGGCGGACGGTGCCGACGACGGCGTGGTGGCCGGCGACGTGGAGGCGCTGGCGGTCGGTGTGCTCGGCCCGGTGGTTCCCGCACCGGCCGTCCCACCGGAGCAGGCAGCCAGCAACAGCACCGACGCGACCGCGCCGACGACCCCCGACATCCCCCCGAGGCGCCTCATTGCCGGGCGGCCGCCTTCTGCTGCTTCTTCCAGGAGCGGACCTTGTCGAGGGACTCCTGGTCGACCACGTCGGCGATCGACATGTGGGTGCCCTCCTGGGCGTAGGGGCCGATCGCCTCGCGCCACCCGTCCGGGCGCACGCCCAGCTGCTTGCCGAGCAGGGAGGCGAAGATCCGCGCCTTGCGGTCCCCGAAGCCGGGCAGCGCGACGAGCCGCTCGAGCAGGTCCGCCCCGCTGGTCGCCTCGGTCCAGATCCGCTCGGCACGCCCGCCGTACTCCCCCTCGACCACGGCGGCGAGCGCCTGGACCCGGGCCGCCATGGACCGGCCGTAGCGGTGGATCGCCGGCGGCGTCGCACACAGGTCGGCGAACTCCCCCGGGTCGGCCGTGGCGATCCGGCCGGGGTCCAGGGTGCCGAACCGTTCGAGGATCTTGGCCGGCCCCTGGAAGGCGCGTTCCATCGGGAACTGCTGGTCCAGCAGCATGCCGACGATGAGCGCGAAGGCGTCCTTGCTCAGCACCGCGTCGGCCTCGGGGTCCTGGGCCAGGTGCAGCTCGGGCGTCGAGCGCGCGGACGGGGAGGTCGCAGCCATGGGCCGAGTGTAAGCGGCCGGTCCCCGGTCACGCGGAACCGTCGGCCGGCTCCTCCCGCGCGTAGGCGGCGAAGGTCTTGGTGGCGCGGAAACCCGCCGACTCATAGAGTGCGCCGGCACCCGTGGGGTTCTGCGAGTCGACCCCGAGTTCCACGGAGATCCCCAGTGGGTGGCAAAGGCGTCGTTGTGCGCGAGCCTGACCGCCTCGGACAGGTCGTGGGCGAACGGTCAAGGGCTTCCCAACGCACGTCGGGCCCTACCGCGGCACGACGAGGAGCTCGTGGGCGACCAGCCGCAGCGACAGGGGCGCCTCCGCCGACAGGCTGGCGGCCTCGGCGCCGTTCGCCTGGGCAAGGACCTCGTGGCCGTCAGCGGTGCGCGCGCGCACCCGCGTGACCGAGCCGAGGAAGCTCACGCTCACCACGCGCGCATCACCGGCGGGGTCCGGCTCGACCTCGAGGTGCTCGGGGCGCACGAGGGCCGCCCCCTCCCCCGAGCCGACCGATCCCTCGCGGACCGACACCGTCGTGCCCAGCACCGAGGTCCGGCCGCCCTCGACCCGGCACGGGACCCGGTTCATCAAGCCGACGAACTCGGCCACGAACTCGGTGGCCGGCGCCGTGTAGAGCTCCTCGGGGGTGGCGAGCTGCTCCAGCTGGCCCTTGTTCATCACGCCGACCCGGTCCGAGATCGACAGGGCCTCCTCCTGGTCGTGCGTGACGAACAACGTGGTGGTGCCGACCTCGAGCTGCACCCGGCGGATCTCCTCGCGCAGCTGCGCCCGGACCTTGGCATCGAGGGCGGACAACGGCTCGTCGAGCAACAGCACCGAGGGCTCGATCGCGAGCGCCCGGGCCAGGGCGACGCGCTGCTGCTGCCCGCCGGAGAGCTGGTTGGCGTAGCGGTTGGCCTGGGAGCCCAGGCCGACGAGTTCCAGCATGTGCCGGGCCCGCTCGGCCCGCTTGGCGCGGTCGACCCGGCGCAGCTTCAGCCCGAACTCGACGTTCTGCTGGGCCGTGAGGTGCGGGAAGAGGCTGTAGGCCTGGAAGACCATGCCCATGTCGCGTCGGTTGGCGGGGACGTGCGTCACGTCCCGGTCGCCGACCACCACGCGTCCGGCATCGGGCTCGTCCAGGCCTGCGACGATGCGCAGCGCCGTCGTCTTGCCACAGCCGGACGGGCCGAGCAGCGCGACGAGCTCGCCGGGGTGCAGCACGAGGTCCAGCCCGTCGAGGGCGTGCACGTCGGCGAAGTGGCGGTGCAGCCCCTCGATCCGCACCTCCACGCTGTTGCGCGTCTCCGTCCGCACGGACGCGGTCATCACTCACTTCCTTCCGGTGTCGTGGTGCCCGCCGACGTCGCGGTCATCGCGCCGGTCGCCGGCAGCGGCTCCACCCCGGCCCGGCGGCTGCGCCGTCCCCGGCTGCCGAGCAGGGACAGCAGGAGCAGCAGCACGAAGCCGAAGATCAACGCGGCCAAGGATGCCGAGACCGACACCTGGGCGTTGCTCTTGCCGAAGAACGCGATGACCACCTGCAGGGTCTGGTAGTTCATCAGCGAGGCGAAGGTGTACTCCCCCAGCACCAGCGCGACGGAGATGAACGCCGCCGACACCAGGGCCGACATGATGTTCGGCACGACGACCCGCACGATCACCGTGACCCATCCAGCGCCCAGGCTGCGGGCCGCCTCGGCCAACGTGGTCAGGTCGATCGAGGACAGGCCGGCGTCCAGGGCGCGGAACGCGTACGGCAGCACGAGCACCACGTAGGCGAACGCCAGCGTCAGCGCGGACCCGCTGATCAGGTAGTTGACCCAGGCGTACACCGGCCGGATACCGACCACGATCACCAGGGCCGGGATCGTCAACGGCAGCAGGCACAGGAACTCGATCAGCCGCGACGCCCACGGGACCCGCAGCCGCACCCACACCATGGTGGGCACGAGCAGGACCACCATCCCGATCACGGTGAGGACCGCGAGCTCCAGCGAGGTGATGATCGCGGCCGTGAGCTCCGGGTCGTGCACCAGCGCGGACCACGCCGTCCCGGTGCGCCCGCCGGTCTGCAGGTCGCGGGTGCTGAAGTCGACCATCGAGAGGAGCGGGACGACGAAGAACAGGCCGAGCAGCACGAACGTGGCGATCCGGAACCCCCGCAGCCGCTGGGCCTTGCGCTGGCGCGAGGTGCTCACCGGGCCCACCTCCACGGGTGCCGGCTCATCGCAGCCACCGCGAGGTCCGGCGCACCAGCAGGGCGTAGAGCCCCATGACGATCGCGACGACGACCACCATCTCCAGCGACAACGCGTAGGCGAGGTTCTGCCGACCCAGCAGGATCTCGCTGGTGAGCGCCGCGCGGATGAACAGCGGGATGATCGGGTTGCCCTGGCTGACCAGCGCGGCGGCGGTCGCATAGGACGCGAACGCGTTGGCGAACAGCAGCAGCGTCGAGCCGAGGAACGCTGGCAACAGCAACGGCCCGCCGACGTGCCGCCAGAACTGCCACGTCGAGGCCCCGAGGTTCTCCGCCGCCTCGCGCCACTGCACCCGCAGGCCGTCCAGGGCCGGCAGGAAGACGATCACCATCAACGGGATCTGGAAGTAGGTGTAGACCAAGATGATCCCGGGCACGTCGAACAGCCAGGCGCCGGAGATGTCGACGCCGACGGTGTCCTTCAGCAGGGTCGTCAGCGACCCCGAGAAGCTGACCGTCGCGATGAACGCGAACGCCAGCATGACCCCGCCGAACTGGGCCAGGACCCCGCAGACGCTGGTGACCGCCCGGCGCAGCATCCCGTCCGGGCGCCCGGTGACCACGGCATAGGCGAGCAACCCGCCCAGCACCGCGCCGACGACTGCCGTGCTGGCAGAGACCACGAGGCTCTGCCGCAGCGCGTGCAGCACCGGCGCGGTCCCGAGCGCCTCGACGTTGGCCAAACTCGCATGGCCGTGGTCCTCGAACGCCCCGACGATGATCACGATCGTCGGGATGAACAAGAAGATGGTCAGGTAGCCCAGGAAGGGCACCATCCCCAGGGCGGGCAGGGCCCGCCGAGCGGTTCCGCTCAACTCGTGACCTTGGACCAGTTCTTCGACAGGTACTGCGCGTCCTTGTTGGTCTGGGCGTTGGTCGGGATGACCGGCTGGCCGTGCACCGCGGGCAGCTTCGCGAACGCCTTCTGGTCGAGGGTGCCCTTCTTCTTCATGTCGTCGGCGCGGACGGGGCGCGCCCCACCGTTGAGGTAGAGGTTCTGCCCCTCGTCGGAGAAGAGGAACTCCTCCCACAGCCGGGCCGCCGCCGGGTGCGGGGCCTCGGCGTTGATGGCCTGGAAGTAGTAGCCGCCGACGATCGCGTTCTGGGGGACCATGACCTTCCAGCCCGGGACCTTCGGGGTCTCGGCGGCGTTGGTGTAGTCCCAGTCGATGACGACCGGGGTCTGCCCGGACTCGATCGTCGTGGGCGTGGGGTCGACCGGCAGGAAGTTGCCGGCCTTCTTGAGCTTGACGAAGAAGTTGACCCCCGGCGCCACGTTGTCCGCGCTGCCGCCGTTGGCGATCGCCGCCATCACGACACCGCTGAAGGCGGCCCCCGCCTGGGTCGGGTCACCGTTGAGCGCCACGCTGCCCTTGTAGGCAGGCTTCAGCAGGTCGTCGAGCGTCTTGACCGGGGGCACCTTCTTGGAGTTGTAGCCGATCGAGATGATGCCGCCGTAGTCGTTGACCCACGTGCCGTTCGGGTCCTTGAACTGCTTGCCGATCGTGTCGAACGTCTGCACCTTGTAGGGCGCGAACATCTTGAGGTTCGCGAGCGCGACCGACTGCCCGAGGTCGAACACGTCGGGGGCCCGGCTGGTGCCCTTGAGCTGCTTGGCCGCGTTGATCTCGTCCTGGCTGGCGCCGTCGGGCTGGGCGGAGTTGACCTTGATGCCGTACTTCTTCTCGAAGGTCTTGATGATCGTGCCGTAGTTCGCCCAGTCCGGCGGCAACGCGATGACGTTGAGCTGGCCCTCCTTCTTGGCCGCCTTCACCAGGGCACTCATCCCGCCGAAGGACCCCGCCGAGGTCGCCTTCGCCGCGTCCACGCCGCCACCGCTGGTCTTCGCGCTGCTCCCGCCGCTGGAGGTGCTGGGCGGGGCGCACCCCGCCGCGAGCGCCGCCACCACGACGGTGGCGGACAGGCCCAGAACCGCACGACGACGCATCTTCATCGCTGACCTCCGAGTTGTGCCGCTCCGACGGCGGCTCCGGTCTCACTGTAGAGCCGAGCGGCGGCTACGTTGGGGAGCGTGGCCATTCCGACACACACGCTCAATGATGGAAACACCCTGCCGGCGATCGGCTTCGGGACCTACCCGCTCAAGGGCGAGGACGGCATACGGGCCGTCACCTCGGCGCTGGAGGCGGGCTACCGACTCATCGACACGGCGGTCAACTACGAGAACGAGCGGGAGGTGGGCGAGGCACTGCGCCGCTCGGGTCTGCCCCGCGACCAGGTCCAGGTCGCGAGCAAGATCCCCGGGCGCCACCACGGCTACGACGACGCCATCCGCTCCACCCACGAGTCGCTCGAACGGCTCGGCCTGGACCACCTCGACCTGCACCTCATCCACTGGCCGAACCCCAGCGTGGGCAAGTACCACGAGGCCTGGCGGGCCCTCGTGGACCTGCGGAAGCAGGGCCTGGTCAGGAGCATCGGCGTCTCGAACTTCACCAGCGAGCACCTGGCCCGCATCATCGAGGACACGGGCGTGACGCCCGCGGTGAACCAGCTCGAGCTGCACCCCTACTTCCCGCAGCAGCAGATGCGTGGCGTCGACGCCGACCGCGGGATCCTCACCGAGGCGTGGAGCCCGCTGGGCAAGCGGCCCACGCCGTTCGAGGAGCCCGCGGTGACCGACGCGGCCCGCGCCCACGGAGTCACGCCCGCGCAGGTGGTGCTGCGCTGGCACGTGCAGCTCGGGTCGCTGCCCATCCCCAAGTCGGCGAACCCGGACCGGCAGCGGCAGAACCTGGACGTCTTCGGGTTCGAGCTCACCGACGACGAGGTCGCCGCGATCACCGCGCTCGGCCGGGCGAACGGGCGCCGGTTCGGCGGTGACCCGGACACCCACGAGGAGATGTGAGCTCGAGGCCGGGAGGGTGGCAGCGGCCTCAGCCGGCGCGCAGGGCCTCCCGCGCAGCCTGGGCGGCCCGCGCGCCGTAGCCGCCGCCGAACAGCGCCGCGTGGACCAGCAACGGGTGGAGCTGGTGCAGCGGGACACGCGCCCGCCACCCGTCCGCGAGCGGCCAGACCTCCTCGTATGCCGTGCGCACGGTTTCCAGCCCCGGCGCGCCGAACAGCGCCAGCATCGCGAGGTCGGTCTCCCGGTGCCCGCCGTGCGCTGCCGGGTCGATCAGCCACGGGCGGTCGCCGCTGCCCCACAGCACGTTGCCCGACCACAGGTCGCCGTGCAGCCGGGCCGGTGGCTCAGGCGCTCCGGCGAGGTCCTCGAGGCGGCTGAGGACCTGCTCGACCGGCTGGGCCTGGGCCGCGTCGAGAGCGCCGCGGTCGCGGGCCAGCCGCAGCGTCGGCTCCAGCTGCGTGACCGCGAAGAACTCCGGCCAGCGGTCGAACTCCCCCGACGGGGTGGGCAGGGTGCCGACGTAGCCGGCAGTCGGTGAGCCGAAGCGGTCCGCGCCCGTCCGGTGCAGGGCGGCCAGTCCGCGGCCCAGCGACAAGGCCGCCGGTGCCGTCGGGGCGGCCTCGTCGACCCACTCCAGCACCAGCGTCTCGGCGTCGACGCCGAGCACGGCCGGGACCGGCACCGCGTCCGCGGCGCCCAGCCAGCGCAGCCCGCGGGCCTCGGCGGCGAAGAAGTCCTCCGGCGCGCCGGGGCGGGTCTTGACGAGCACCGAGGTGCCGTCGGGCAGGTGCGCGCGGGACGCCATACAGATGTCGCCGCCGGTCACCGGCTGCACCCGTGACGGGCGGCGGCCGAGCAGGCGCTCGACCGCCGCCGCGTGGCCGGTGGTGGAGGTGGTCAGGAGCCGCCCCGGTCCCCGAGAGCGGCGAGCAGCGCCTTGGTGAAGGCGGGCAGGTCGTCGGGTTTGCGGCTCGTGATGAGGTTGCCGTCCTGGACGACCTCCTCATCCACCCAGTCGCCGCCGGCGTTGCGGATGTCGGTCTGCAGGCTGGGCCAGGAGGTGAGCCGCTTGCCGCGCACCACGTCGGCCTCGACGAGGGTCCACGGACCGTGGCAGATCACGGCGACGGGCTTGCCGGAGGCAACGAAGTCACGGACGAACCCGACGGCGTCACCGTCCATGCGCAGCTGGTCGGGGTTGGCCACGCCGCCGGGCAGCACGAGTGCGTCGTAGTCGGCCACAGAGGCGTCCTTGACCGCGGTGTCGACCGGGAAGGTGTCAGCCTTGTCGAGGTGGTTGAACGTCTGGACCTCGCCGCTCTGCGGGCTCAGCAGCCGGGGCTGGTGGCCGGCGTCGCGGACGGCGTCCCACGGCTCGGTCAGCTCGACGCGTTCGGTGCCTTCCCCGGCGACGAGGAAGGCGACGGTTGTGGTTGCACCAGTCATGTTCTCGAGCCTGCGACGCGGCTCTCCGTGCCGCAACCGGGGGCGGTGCGTCAGTCCCCCGCGATGCGGAACTCGACCGGCGTCGGCAGCTCCACGGTGCGGCTGACGGTGCACAGCCGCTCGTGTGAGCGTTGGACCGCGTCGGGCAGCACCCGCCTCGCCTCGTCCCCGGCCCCGCCCTCGGGGAAGCGGATCCGGAAGGTGACCTCCACACCGGAGAGGTGGTTGCCCTCGTCGTCGCGGACCTTCTCGCCCTCGACGAGGACCTCGAACGACTCCGGCTCGGCGCGGCGGCTGGTCAGGATGTCCACGTCCACGCTGGTGCACCCGCCCACCGCCACCAGCAGCAGCTCGACCGGGGTGAACTGCTCGTCCGCCCCGTGGCTGAACTCGATCTCGCCGCCACGCGCGTTGACCGCCCGGTACCGCGTGGGCCCGGTGCGGTGGATGGTGACCGCGCGGCGCCCCTCGGGAGGTGGGGCCTGCTGCTCGGCGGCGGGTGCGGAAGCGTCCTGCGGTTCCATGCACCTACCCTGCCAGAGTGAGCTCTCCCGCCCAGGACTGGTCCCACCCGTCGACCGGGTCGCTCGTGCTGCTGCGCCACGGCGAGACCGAGTGGTCCAAGTCGGGGCGGCACACCGGCCGCACCGACGTGCCGTTGACCGACCACGGTGAGCAGGTCGCCAAGCAGACCGGGCCGCTGCTCGAGCGCTTCCACTTCCGGCTGGTCCTCACCTCACCGCTGCAGCGGGCCAGCCGCACCGCGGAGCTGGCCGGGCTCACCGGCGCGGAGGTCGACGAGAACCTCCTGGAGTGGGACTACGGCGGCTACGAGGGACGCACGACCAAAGACATCCGGGCCGAGCTGGGCCGGCCGTGGACCGTCTTCGAGGACGGTGTCGTCCCCGGCGACACCCCCGGTGAGACGGTCGAGGACGTGGCGGCCCGCACCCGCCGCGTGGTGGACCGCGCACTGCCGGTCCTGCGGGACGCCGACGTCGCCCTCGTGGGCCACGGGCACTGCCTGCGGGTGCTGGCCTCGGTCTTCCTGCGCCAGGAGCCGCGGTTCGCCGCTCAGATCAAGCTCAGTGCCGGGTCGGTCAGCGTGCTCGGGTTCGAGCACGAGACGCCGGCCATCGTCACCTGGAACCGCACCGCGCGCGTCTGACGCGGGGGCCCTGCTCGTTCCGCGGGTGGCGCGGGCGGGTTCAGCGCCGCGCTCGCGTCCGCGGGGTGCGCACCACCGTCAGCTCGTCCCGCTTCGGCACGGGCACCCCGGTCGGCGCGCCCGGCACCTGGCCGGCGGGCGTCGGCTCGGCGTCCACATCCCAGTCGCGCTCGCCCTCGTCGTCGAAGAGCGCCACGGCACTCACCTCACCGGTGGAGAAGCGCGGCCCGTAGCGCACCCCCTGGTAGCCCGCCCCGGCGAACCCGCGTGCCCAGGCCTGCGGGACGGCATACGGCGTCATGGACTCCAGTTCCCGGGTGACGCCGTAGCTGCTGGCCGCCCGGTCCTGCAAGTCGGCGAGACTGCGCTCGTCGGGGACGTGCAGCCGGGAGACGACCGCATCCTCGAGCAGCGAGGCGGGCACGAACGCCTCGCCGCCGAGCACGATCCCGAGCCGCTCGCGCAGAGCCGCCAGCGGCTCGCTCGCCAGGTAACAGGTGCCGCGCGGCGCCGGCAGGTCGAACCGCCCCCCGCCGTCGTTGCCGAACCACCACGGCCCCCGGTCACGTCGGTGCGCCCGGTGCAGCTCCTCCCCCGCCCCCACCCGGTATGCCGGGAAGCCGGCCAGGTGCTCCGGTGGCGGTCCCTGCGCCACCCGCTCACGGGCACTCACCACCTCAGCGGCTCCAGCCCCGCGCATCGGCGGCCGCGACGTCGCGCACCTGCTCCACGGCGTTGGCCGAGGTGCGGTGCACCACCAGGTAGTCGACGGCGCTGTGCCCGTCGAACGCGTCGCTGGGCGTGGTGAGCCACACCGCGATCGCCCACCCGTCGGCACCGGCCCGCGTGAACTGCCCGACCGCGTCGACGACGCCGGGACGGACCGCGCCGTCGCGGGCGAACTGCAGCGCCGGGTAGACCAGGTGCCCGTCGGCCGTCCGGCACGCCAGCAGCGTCCCGCGCCGGACCCGGTCGGCGAGCGCCTGCCGGCTGATGCCCAGCCAGGTGACGAGCCCGGCGGTGTCGTAGAACGGGCCCAGCCGCTCGTCCCAGGCATGCTGGCTCGGCAGTGCCGCGACCATCCGCTGGGCGAGCTCCTCCGGGTCACCCAGGTCGGCCAGGCTGCGCCCCTGCAACGCCAACGAGCGGGCGCGCTCGCCGACCAGCTCGGCGACCCGCTCGGTGAGCTGTCGGGTGTCGCGGTCCTGCCCGGTGGCCGTGCCCGGTGCCTCTGCCGTCGCTGCCATCGCTCCGTCTCCTCTGCGTCAAGCCCGTCAAGGGCATTGCCTGTCGAGGATAACGTCGGCGACCGACAGCCGATTCCCTGAGCGACGTCCCGTCCGGCGCTGGGCCCACCTCCCTGGCGCCGGCGGTCAGGGCAGCGGCCAGGTGTGCACCGGCTCGTTGCTGTGCATGCCCTCCACGTAGTGCCGCAGCATCTCCCGCAGGGCCTCGCGCCGGTCCAGTCCCCGCTCCTCCAGCCGGGCGACCGCGTCGACCTGCCAGCTCGCGCCGTTGACGCCGGAGGTGCAGCGTTGCTCGATGATCCCGAGGTAGCGGTCGCAGACCGTGCCCGACACGCCCCAGTCCTCCAGACCCTGCCGCGCCAGCGGCAGCAGGTGGCGCAGCACCAGCTCGTCGGCCGACACCT
>NZ_DASSTI010000135.1:0-10605 GCF_035708005.1 Segeticoccus sp.
GGGGCTCCGGCGTCGGCGACCCTCGGCGTGGGCGACCGCCTGGACACCGACATTGCCGGTGCCCACGCCGCGGGGATGGATGCCGTCCTGGTCCTCACCGGGGTGCACGGGGTGGTGGACGTGTCGCTCGCCCCCACGGACCAACGGCCCCGATATGTCGCCGCCGACCTCGGGTCGCTGCTGCAGCCCTACGAGGAGGCGGCTCCCGACGGCCACAACGGGTGGCGGTGCGGCACCGCGACCGCGCGGCTGGACGACACCGGCCTCACCCTGGAACCCGGAGGGCGGGCCGAGGACGGTCTGCGGGCCGGCCTCGCAGCGCTGTGGGAGGCGATCGACGACCGGGGGCACGAGGACGACGGTGTGGTCTCGGCGGCACACGAGCTGGCCCGGTGGTGGGACGGCCGGACGGGCGCCCAGCAGGCAGTACCGTGGGCACCTGACGATCAGGAGGATGCAGATGGCAGGTGACCAGCTGAAGGCATTGCTGCAGCTCGCCTCGGGTGTGGGGGACATGACGCGGGCCCGCGCCCAAGATGTCGCACGAGGGCTGCTGGAGCTGCCCGGTGGGGAGAGCGCCGGGCGGGTGACCGGCCAGGTCGCGGCGCTGGCGGACGAGCTCCTCGCGACGGCGACGTCGAACCGGGAGAACCTCCTCGGTCTCGTCCGCGCCGAGGTCGAGGACGCCGTCGGCCGACTCGGGCTCGCACCCTCGTCGGAGAACGCGCAGTTGAAGGAGGAACTCGAGCAACTGCGCCTGGAGAACGCGTCGTTGCGGGCCAAGCTCGAGCTGCGAGAGGCCGCCGACGCGTCGGCCGGGCGCGCGGCGCGGAAGCGCTCGACCTCACGGGCCGCCAAGCGGCCGACCACCGGGACGGCAGGGGAGTCCAGCGTCCCCGCGTCGAGCAGTGGGAAGCGCTCTTCGGCAAAGCAGGCGACCTCGAAGCGCGCCGCGAGCAAGCGGACCACCAGCGCACGGACCGGCCGGCCCGCGACGACCCGGACGTCGGGCACCAGCGGTTCGGCGCGCGGCCACCGCCGCGCCACCTCCGAGCCGACCAGTGGACCAGACGCCGACGGGAGCACCTCGTGACCGACCACCCGCAGGACGCGCAGGTCGTCGGGGATCGTGAGGACGAGGGCGACGTGGCTGACGAGGCGGCGGCCGGGGCTGTCCCCCACACCGGCGATGCGGACATCGACCGTTCCCTCGCCGAGCTCGAGGCCGTGCGGGACCAACCGCTGGCCGAGCACATCGCCGCGGCCGAGCGGGTCCACCGGCACCTCCAGTCGCGGTTGTCCGACCTGGGTGACTGACGTCGACCGGTCGCGGGAACCGGTCCCCAGACACCGGCCGGCGCAGGGGTCGGACGAGCCGCGTCGGCTCGACGTCGAGCTGGTCCAGCGGGGACTGGCGCGGTCCCGGGGGGAGGCGCGCGAGCTGGTCCGCGCGGGTGGCGTGCGGGTCGACGGCGAGGTCGTGACCAAGGCGTCCCGGGGCATTGCCCCCCATGCTGAGGTGGAGGTTCACCGAGGGGAGCGGGGGCAGTGGGTCGGGCGCGCGGCATACAAGCTGCTGGCGGGGCTGGACCGCTTCGGCGTGGACGTGCGCGGTCGGCGCTGCCTCGACGTGGGCGCCTCGACGGGCGGCTTCACCCAGGTCCTGCTCGAGCGCGGTGCCCGTGAGGTCGTGGCGGTCGACGTGGGCCACGGTCAGCTGGCCGCGCCGGTGGCGAGCGACCCGCGGGTGCGGGAGCGGTCGGGCACGAACGTGCGCGACCTCGCTCCGGGTGACATCGGCGGCCCCGCGGACCTGGTGGTCGCCGACCTCAGCTTCATCTCCCTGCGGGTGGTGCTGGCCCGGCTGGCCGAGCTGACAGCGCCGGACGGGGACCTGCTGGTGCTGGTCAAGCCGCAGTTCGAGGTCGGGCGGGAACGCCTCGGCAAGGGCGGCCTCGTGCGCGACCACCGCGACCGGCGAGCCGCCGTCCGTGACGTCGCCGCCGAGGCGGCAGACTGTGGCCTGCACGTGGTTGACGGGTGCCCCAGCCCGATCGCCGGTGGCAGCGGCAACCGGGAGTACCTGCTGTGGCTGCGCCGGGGCGGCGGGGGGATGATGAGCGGGCCGAACCTGACCCGGGCAGTCGAGCAGTGGATGCGGGAGGAGGACTGATGACCCGACGCGTCCTGCTCGTCGCGCACCCCCGCCGCACCGAGGTCCACCACCTCGCGCGGGAGGTCGCGGCCCGGCTGCGCGCCGAAGGGGTTCAGGCCGCGATGGTGGCCGACGAGGCCCGCGAGCTCGGTCTCGGCGAGGACGAGGACCTGCTCCTCGCCGACCCCGCGGATCCGGCCGCGGGGTGCGAGCTGATCTGCGTGCTCGGCGGCGACGGCACGATCCTGCGCGGAGCCGAGTTGTCTCGCGGCACCGGCGCACCCTTGCTCGGGGTCAACCTCGGACACGTCGGCTTCCTCGCCGAGGCCGAGCGGGAGGACCTGCCCACGACGGTCGAGCACATCGTGTCGCGCAACTACCGCGTCGAGGAGCGGATGACCCTGGAGGTCAGCGCCTTCAACGACGGAGAGACGATCGCGACCAACTGGGCGCTCAACGAGGCGTCCGTGGAGAAGGCCGCCCGGGAGCGGATGCTCGAGCTCACCGTGGAGATCGACGAGCGGCCGCTGTCGACCTGGGGCTGCGACGGGGTGGTGCTGTCCACGCCGACCGGCTCCACCGCCTACGCGTTCTCCGCCGGCGGGCCGGTCGTCTGGCCGGAGGTGGAGGCCATGCTCATGGTGCCGATCTCGGCGCACGCGCTGTTCGCGCGTCCGTTGGTGCTCGGTCCCTCGGCCCGGGTAGCGATCGAGGTGCTCGAGCACACCGAGGGCGCCGGCGTGTTGTGGTGTGACGGCCGCCGCGCCGTGGAGTTGCCGCCGGGTGCCCGCATCGAGGTCCGCCGCAGCGCCATCCCGGTGCGGTTGGCGCGGCTGTCGAGCTCGCCGTTCACCGACCGGCTGGTGCGCAAGTTCCACCTGTCGGTGGAGGGCTGGCGGGGAGCGGCCCGCCGCGCTGCGGCAGCGGCGACGTTGCAGGAGCCGCGGGCCGGGTCAGCCGGTGTCGACGGTGGCGCGCACTAGCCTGTCGACCGTGCTCCGCCAGATTCGTATCCAAGGCCTCGGTGTCATCGACGACGCCGTGCTCGACCTGGCTCCGGGGCTCAACGTCGTCACCGGTGAGACCGGTGCCGGGAAGACGATGGTCGTCTCCGGGCTCGGCCTGCTGCTGGGTGCGCGCGCGGACGGCGGCCGGGTTCGCCGCGGAGCCAAGCACGCCGTCGTCGAGGGTCTCGTCGAGCTCCCGCCCGACCACCCTGCGGCGGTGCGGGCCGCGGAGGCCGGCGCCGACGTCGAGGACGACCTGATCCTCGTCCGGACGGTGAGCGACCAGGGCCGCTCCCGCGCCCACCTCGGCGGCCGGTCGGCGCCCGTCGGCACCCTGGCCGAGGTCGGCCGCCTCCTTGTCGCGGTCCATGGCCAGGCCGACCAGTGGCGGTTGAAGCAGCCCGACCAGCACCGCGTCCTGCTGGACCGGTTCGCCGGCGCCTCCCTGCAGGACCGCGTCACCGACCTCGCCCAGCGGTATGCCGACCTGCTGGCTCTGCGCGCCGAGTCGCGTCGGCTGCGCGCGGAGGCCCGCGAACGTGCCCGGCGGGTGGACCTGCTGCGCGCCGGACTGGAGGAGATCGAGGCGGTCGACCCGCTGCCGGGCGAGGACGAGGACCTGCGGGCCGAGAGCGAACGGCTCACCCATGCCGACGGACTGCGCCACGGGGCCGGCGCCGCGCACGCGGCGGTCGTCGGCACCGACGAGCTCGACGGCGGGACGGACGGCGCCGCGTCCGTGGTGGACCTCGTCGAGCGGGCCCGGTCCGCGCTCGGCCCGGTCGCGGCGCACGATCCGCAGCTGTCCGCCCTCGACGGTCGCCTGCGGGAGCTGTCCTACCTCGCGTCGGACCTGGGGGCAGAGCTGGCCACCTACGCCGCCGGGGTCGAGGCCGATCCCGCCCGGCTGGACCAGGTGCAGGAGCGGCGTGCGGAACTGGCCGGCCTCCAGCGCAAGTACGGCGACACCAACGAGGACGTGCTGGCGTGGGCCAAGCAGTCCGCGCAGGACCTGCTCGAGCTCGAGACCGCCGACGAGCGCCTGGACCACCTGGACGGCGACATCGCCGCGCTCACGGCCGAGCTGGCCGAGCAGGCGGACGCCATCAGTGCCGAGCGCTCGGCTGCCGCCGAGCGGCTCGCCCACCGCGTCACGGCCGAGCTCGAGCACCTGGCGCTGGCCGGTGCCCGCATCGAGGTCGTCGTGGCCCAGCAGGAGCAGCCCGACGGTCTTCCCCTGCCGGACGGCAGGACGGTGCGCTGCGGCCCGAGTGGCATCGACGACGTCGAGATCCGGTTCGCGGCGGGGGCAGGGACGCCGCTGCTGCCGGTCGGGCGGGCTGCCTCCGGCGGCGAGCTCTCCCGGCTCATGCTCGCGCTCGAGGTGGTGAGCGCGAGCGGCGACGTGCCCACGTTCGTGTTCGACGAGGTCGACGCCGGCGTGGGCGGGGCCGCCGCGCTCGATGTGGGAGCTCGGCTGGCCACCTTGGCGAAGACCGCCCAAGTCATCGTCGTCACCCACCTCGCCCAGGTGGCGGCCCACGCCGAACGCCACCTCGTGGTGCGCCGCGCCGAGGACGCCGCGGTCACGGTGAGCGACGTGCGCGCCGTGGAGGGCGAGGACCGCCTGCACGAGCTGGCGCGGATGCTCGGTGGCGTCGCCGACTCTGCCGCGGCCTTGGAACACGCCCAGGAGCTGCTCGACCAGGGCAGGTCCGCCCGGTGAGCGCGCGATGACGTCGCGGTGGCCGGATGAGTGAGGCGGCGGTGCGGCCGCGCTCGCGCCGCGCGGTCCTCGAGGCCGCGCCGCCCGCCCCGGTCGTGGGTGCCGTCCGGGCAGGCGCCCGGACCAAGCACCTCGTGCGACGCCTCTGCCCCGGTGACCTTGCGGTCATCGACCATCCCGATCTCGACCAGGTCAGTGCCGCGGACCTGGTCGCAGCGCGGGTCGCGGGGGTGGTCAACCTCGCGGCCTCCCTCACCGGGCGCTACCCGGCCACCGGTGCCGAGTGCCTGCTGGCGGCGCACATCCCGCTCCTCGACGCGGCCGAGTGGGAGGACGGACCGGTGCCCGACGGGACGCTCGCGCGCCTGGACGGCGACTGCTTGCTCGTCGGCGGCCGGGTGGCGGCGGTCGGTGTCGCGCGCACCACCGAGGACGTGCGCGACGCCATGGCTCGCGCGGCGGCGCGACTCGGGGAGGAGCTCGACGGCTTCGCCCGCAACACCCTCGACTTCCTCACCGCCGAACGTGACCTGCTGGTCGAGCCCCTCGACCTGCCGTCGCTGCGCACCTCGCTGCGGGGACGCCCCGCCGTCGTCGTGGTGCGGGGGCCCGGGCACCGCGACGACCTGGCCGCCCTGTCCGGGTTCCTCGCCGACCAGCACCCCGTGCTCATCGGCGTGGACGGTGGCGCGGACGCCGTGCTGGACGCCGGGCACCGACCGGACCTGGTCGTCGGTGACCTGGACTCCGTGTCCGATGCGGCACTCGCCAGTGGGGCCGAGGTGGTCGTGCACGCCTACCGGTCCGGCGAGGCGCCCGGTCTGGCCCGGGCGCGCGCGGCCGGCGTGCCCGAGCCGTTGCTGTTCCCCGTGACCGGCACCAGCGAGGACGCCGCCCTGCTGCTCGCCCACGCGGCCGGCGCGTCGCTGATCGTGGCCGTCGGCTCCCGCACCGCCCTCACCGAGTTCCTCGACAAGGGACGGGCCGGCATGGCCAGCAGCTTCCTGACCCGGTTGCGGGTGGGGGACCGCCTGGTGGACGCCAGGGGGCTGAGCCGGCTGGTCCCACCGATGGCGCCACCGGGCGACAGGTGGTCCGCGCCGCGATGAGGGGCGCGCTCGCCGCCCTCGTCACGTCCGCCGTCCTCTCCCGGACCGGCTCGCGTCCCTCGGGGCCGGGCATGACCCGCACCAACCACGCCGAGCGCCCGGTCTCACTGTGGGAGGGCCCCGCAGTGGTCCTGGGCCTCCTCGCCGGCGCCACGTCGGCGCAGCTCTTCGCCGCCGTCTCGGGGGCGGCTCTCGCCGGCGCACTCGACGACCACGGCCGGGCCAGCAGCGCCAAGGGTCTCACCGGCCACCTCCGCGAGCTCCGGCACGGTCGGGTCACCACCGGCACCGGCAAGCTGCTCCTGCTCACGGCTACCGGCGTCTCGGCGTCCCTGCTCGGCGAGCCCGAGCGCACCCGGCGAGGTTCCGCCGTCCCCCACTGGCCGCGCCGCTCCTGGCTCGACCGGCTCTCGTATGCCGCCCTCGTCGCGGGCTGCGCGAACCTCACCAACCTGCTCGACCTGCGCCCCGGCCGCGCGCTGAAGACGGTCCTGCTCACCGCCCTGCCGCTCCTGGGGACCTCACGGACTGCCAGCAACCGTCCCGGCCCCCACGGCCGCGGCACGGGCCAAGGGCCCCGACGGCGGCCCGCTGCGGACACCACGGGCAGCGCGGGCGTCGTCCTCGGCGCCGCGGCGGCTGCGCTCGCCGACGACCTGACCGCGCGCACCATGCTCGGCGACACCGGGGCCAATGCTCTGGGGGCGGCCACGGGCGTCGCGCTCAGCGAAGGCTGCGGCCGCAGGGGTCGCCTGGTCGCGCTCGCGGTCGTGACCGCGCTGACCCTGGCCTCCGAACGGGTCAGCTTCACCGCCGTCATCGGTCGAACCCCGGTGCTGCGCGAGCTCGACGCCTGGGGCAGGACGGTCGCGTGACGGCCGTCCTGACCCGGCCCGTGGCCTCCCGGGTGGCCGGGGCGGCCGGCCTCGTCGCCGGCGCCACCCTGCTGGCCCGGATCGTCGGGTTCGGCCGGTGGCTGGCCTTCTCGGCGAACGTGGGCACGAGCTGCACCGGCACGGCATACACGACGGCCAACCAGCTGCCCAACGTGCTGTTCGAACTCGCCGCCGGGGGCGCCCTGGCGGCCGTGGCCGTGCCCCTGGTGCGCCGGGAGCTCGGGGGCGACCGGGGGCGCGCGGACCAGCTTGCCTCCGCCCTGCTGACCTGGACCGTGACCCTGCTGGTCCCCACGGCGGCGGCGCTGGCGCTGCTCGCCCGCCCCGTGGTGTCCCTGCTGCTGCCGGCCAGCCCCTGCCCGGGCGCTGTCGGCACAGCGACGGCGATGCTGCTGGTGTTCGCGCCGCAGGTCCCGCTCTACGGGGTGGGCATGGTGCTGTCCGGGGTGCTGCACGCGCACGGACGCTTCCTCGCGGCGGCCCTCGCCCCGCTGCTGTCCAGCGTGGTGGTCATCGGCAGCTACCTGGGCTTCGGCGCCCTGGCGGCCGCGGGCCGGACGCCCTCGGGCACCGCGATCGCCGTCCTCTCCGGAGGGACCACGGCGGGCGTCGCCGCGCTGAGCCTGCCCCTGCTCGTGCCGGTCCGGCGCGCCGGCGTGCGCCTGCGACCCACCTGGCGCTGGCCGGGTGGCACGGTCCGCCGCGCCGTGGCGCTCGCGGGTGCCGCGGTGGTCGTGGCGGCCGCGACGCAACTCGCCACCGCCTTGCTCACCAGGGTCGTCAACGCGCACGGCGGCCCCGGCAGCCTGCCGACCTTCTTCTACCTGCAGGCCGTCTCCCTCCTGCCGTATGCCGTGCTCAGCCTCCCGCTCGCCGTGGCCGCCTTCCCCGCCCTCGCCGCGGTGGAGTCGCAGGCTGCCGACCGGCTCGCCCGGTCGGTCCGCGCTGTCCTGGTCACCGGTGCGCTCGGCGCGGCCCTGCTGGTGGCAGTGGCGCCGCAGGCGGGTGCCTTCTTCACCGGGCTGGACCGCGGCGCGGCGACCCCCGGCGGCCGGGCCGCGCTGGACGCCATGCCCGCGGCCCTGACCTGCCTCGCCCCGGGCCTGCTCGGCCTGGGCCTGACCGCCCTGCTCACCCGGGCGCTCTACGTGCGTGGCCGTGCCCGGCATACCGCCGCCGCGATGACGCTGGGCTGGGCGGTCGTCGCGCTGGTGCCGCTCGTTACGCTGCGCGGCACCGCGGACCCGCGCGCGACCCTCACCACCGTGGGCTGGTCCACGACGGCCGGTATGACGCTGGCGGCCCTCCTGCTCCTTCTCGCCGTCCGGCGTGGCTGGGGAGCCGCTGCGTTGCGGGGCGTACCGCGGGCCGGCGCGGCGGCCCTGACCGCCGCGGCCGTGGGTGCCGGGGTCGGGCGCTGGGCCGGTGGGGCCAGCGCGCAGGCACTCGGTGCGGGGCAGGTCTGGGTGGTGCTGGCCGGGCTGGCGGGTGCTGCTGCCGTGCTCGGGTCCTTTGCCGGACTGGTGTGGCTGCTCGATCGCGACACCGCGCACCTCCTGGCCCGACGGGGGGCCCCGGTGACGCCGCTGGAGCCGCGAGACGGTTCGGTGCCGCCGCCGGAGCCGGGAGACGGTTCGGTGCCGCCGCAATCGTTGTGCGGTTCTGGCGGCCAGGACGACCAGAACCGCACAACGATGGCGGACAACGATCGGAGCTGGCCGGGGCGGGTGCTCCTGGTGGCGCCGGCGAGCACCGGCGGCATCGGCGCCCACGTGCGCGACCTCGCCGACGGTCTCCTCGCGGCCGGTCACCAGGTGCTGGTCGCGGCGCCGGCTCAGCTGGCCGAACGGCTGCCCCTTTCGGCGCGCGGCAACTCGAGGCCCGGTGTGCAGCACCTGCGGATCACGATCGGCCGGCGTCCCGGGATCGGCGCCGACCGGGCGACGCTGCGTGCGCTGCGGCGGCAGCTGTCGCGGGTCGACGTGGTCCATGCGCACGGGTGGCGGGCCGGTGCCGTGGCCGCGCTGGCGACCCGCGGAGCGCCGCCGGTGCCGCTCGTGGTCACGCTGCACAACCCGCCACCACGCTCGGGGCTGGTGGCCGACCTGCTGGCCCGGCTCGTGATGTCCCGCGCCGGCGTCGTGCTGGCCGGGACGGCGGACCTCGGGGCCCTGGCCCGCCGGTACGCCGCCCGGCGGGTCGAGCCGGCGGTGCTCGCCGCGCCGGCTCTCCCACCGACAGACCGGGCCACGGCCGCGCGGCTGCGGGCCGAGCTGGCGCCCCGGGGACGACTGGTGCTGGTCGTCGCGCGCCTCGCGCCGCAGAAGGGCCTCGACGTGCTGCTGGACGCCGCCGCACTGCTCCCGCCACACGGGCTCGGCCGCCCGCACGGAGCGAGCGGGCAACACGAGCGCGAAGTCCTCGTCGCGGTCGCGGGGGAGGGGCCTCTGCGGCGCAGCCTGCAGCGGCGTATCGACCGAGAGCACCTGCCGGTGCGGCTGCTCGGTGAGCGTCCGGACATGCCGGCCCTGCTCGCCGCCGCCGACCTGGTGGTGTGCCCGTCCCGCTGGGAGGGCCCCTCACTGGCCCTGCAGGAGGCCTTGCACCGGGGACGGGCGGTCGTGGCGGCCGACGTCGGCGGGATCGCGGACCTCGTCGGCGAGGCGGCCCTGCTCGTCACCGGCGGGGACGCACAGGAGCTGGCACACGGCATACAGGTGGTGCTCGGCGACGACGCGGTGCGGAAGGCGTTGGAGGCCAAGGCGCTTCAACGTGCGGGTGAGCTGCCCGGGCAGGGAGACGTCGTGGCGGCGACGGTGGCGGCCTACCGGCGGGCCAGCGGCGCGTCGCCCCGCGCGCCCGTCGTGTCCGACGTCGGCGATGACGTAGAGTAGAAGCCCGTGGTGGAGCAGACGAAACACATCTTCGTGACCGGAGGCGTTGCCTCTTCGCTCGGCAAGGGGCTCACCGCCTCCAGCCTCGGACACCTGCTCCGCGCCCGGGGTCTCCGGGTGACGATGCAGAAGCTCGACCCCTACCTCAACGTGGACCCGGGCACGATGAACCCGTTCCAGCACGGTGAGGTGTTCGTCACCGACGACGGTGCGGAGACCGACCTCGACATCGGTCACTATGAGCGGTTCCTCGACACCGACCTCCATGGCTCGGCCAACGTCACCACCGGCCAGGTCTACTCGACGGTGATCGCCAAAGAACGCCGCGGCGAGTATCTCGGCGACACCGTGCAGGTCATCCCGCACATCACCAACGAGATCAAGTCGCGCATCCGCCGCATGGGCGGCCCGGACGTCGACATCGTGATCACCGAGATCGGCGGCACGGTGGGTGACATCGAGTCGCTGCCGTTCTTGGAGGCGGCTCGCCAGGTGCGGCACGAGGTCGGTCGCGACAACGTCTTCTTCCTGCACGTGTCGTTGGTGCCGTACATCGGGCCGTCGGGCGAGCTGAAGACCAAGCCCACCCAGCACTCGGTCGCCGCGCTGCGCCAGGTCGGTATCCAGCCCGACGGGCTCGTGCTGCGAGCCGACCGGGAGATCCCGGGCGACATCAAGCGCAAGATCTCGATGATGTGCGACGTCGAGCCCGAGGCGGTCGCCGCGTGCGTCGACGCGCCGAGCATCTATGACATCCCGAAGGTCATCCACGCCGAGCGGCTCGACGCCTACGTCATCCGCCGGCTCGGGATGCCGTT
>NZ_DASSTI010000136.1:0-13687 GCF_035708005.1 Segeticoccus sp.
GGCGTGGCCGGCCACCGAGAAGCCGCGAACCTTGCGCACGTACGCGCTGTGGATGGTGGCGACGTGATAGTCGTCCTCGACGATCAGCGTGCTGATCACGCGCCCACCTCGACGCCACCTCGCGACTTGGTCGGGAGTACGACCGTGAACCTGGTCGGACCCGATGAGTCAACTTCGATCGTCCCCCCGGCTCGACTCACCAGCCGGTGCACGAGCGCCAGGCCGATCCCCCGGTGGCGCTTGTCGTCGGGCGCCTTGGTGGTGAACCCGTCGGTGAAGATCCGCCGGCTCAGCTCGTGGGGGACGCCGGGCCCGGTGTCCGACACCTGGATCGTCACGTGTTCCCGGCAGCAGGTCAGCCGAACCGTCACGCTTGCCTCACCTGAGCCGGCCGCGGCGTCGATCGCATTGTCGATCAGGTTGCCGACGACCGACAGCACCATGTTCGTGTCGAGCTCGGTCCGCGGCAGGCGGGAGTCCTCGGACAGCTCCAACCGCACGCCGCGCTCGGCCGCGACGGTCGTCTTGGCCAGCAGCAGCGCAGCGATCTCGGGCGCCTCGACGCGCTCGCGGATCGCCTCGGCCCGCCCGGCCGTATCGTCGGAGACCTCGAGCGCGTAGCGGATCGCCGCTTGCTGGTCACCGAGCTCGACCAGACCCGCGACGGTGTGCATCCGGTTGGAGAACTCGTGCTGCTGCGCGCGCAGGGCGTCGGTAAGCGCATCGACACTGTCGAGTTCGCGCAGCAGCCCCTCCAGCTCCGTGCGATCGCGCAGGGTCACGACCGCGCCCAGATCGCGACCTTCTCTGGCGACCGGCATCCGGTTGACCACGAGGATGTGCTCGTCGGTGACCACGACGGTGTCCGATCCTGACAACGAACCGGTGAGCAGATCGCTGAGGCGGCGATGAGACACGACTTCAGTGATCGGGCGCCCAACCGGGTCGCCATCGAGCGGGATGAGGCGGCAGGCTTCGTCGTTGATCAGCGTCACGCGCCCGGCCGGGTCGAGCGCGATCACCCCCTCGCGGATGCCGTGCAGCATCGCCTCGCGTTCCTGCAGCAGGTGGGCGATCTCGTCGAGCTCGAGGCCGAAGGTCCGCCGCTTCAGGCGTCGGGCCAGCTCCCAGGAGGCCAGCGCTCCCACCGCCAGTGCCACACCGAACCAGATGGCGTACGAGGGGAGTTCGTGCCACAGATCGGTCGACACGGAACTCTCCCGGATGCCGGCCGACACCTCACCCACCATGGCGCCGTCCGGGCCGTACAGCGGGGCCTTCCCGTTGGCCGACCGTCCGGTGATGCCGTTGTCGATCCCGGTGTGGACCCGGCCGTCGGCCGTGACGATCGGTTCCTCGACGCGCTTTCCGATGAGTGCGGGGTTCGGGTGCGAGTGACGCACCCGGTGCATGTCGATGACGACCACGTACGAGGCATCGGACCGCTTCGCGATCGCGCTGGCAATGTCCTGGACCGTGGTGGCGCACGTGGGACCACCGGTCGCCATACACCGCCGGATGGCGGGAACTCCGGTGACGCTTTCTGCGATGGCCGCCGCCCGACCCTCGTACTGATGGTCCAGGTGGGATCGCTCTGCACGGGCGAACAGCCCGAACCCAACCAGGGTCGTGGCAGCCAGAATCGCCAGCTGTGCGGCAAAGATCAGGCTGGACAGCCTGCGCATCCGGTAGGGCATCGCGTTCATTGTGACACCGCGCACACGGCTGCCTCCCTGCGTCCGCGGAGGACTCGCCAGGACGGCTGCGCAAAACGCGCAAAAGCCGGAGAAACGTGCATAACGCGGGGTTCTTTCGCAACCACGACAGGCCCTCTCTCCCGTCCTTACGCTCGGCTCCCAAGAAGCACAGCTGCCTGCACGGAAGGAAGAGAACGGCACATGGCCGAGAAGGAATCGTACCCCCACCAGCCGAACCCGGCCGCGGTGCACGGACCGGCGGGCGACGCCGCGCGCATCGAGATCACGGGTCTCACGAAGCGCTTCGTCACGCCGGGCGGTAAGCCGTTCACCGCGATCCGTGATGTCACCTTCACGGTCGAGCCGGGCCAGTTCTGCGCCATCGTGGGTCCCACCGGGTGTGGGAAGTCGACCACGCTCGGGCAGGTCTCCGGTCTCGAGCGGCCCAGCGCAGGATCGGTCACCGTCGGGGGCCGGCCGGTCTCAGGCATCACCAAGGGCGTCAGCTTCATGTTCCAGGCCGATGCGCTCTTCCCGTGGAAGACCGTGCTCGGCAACGTCATGATCGGCCCGGCCCTGGGCGGCATGCCCAAGAAGGAGGCCATCGGCCTGGCCCGCGACTGGCTGCGGCGAGTCGGCCTGGCGGGCTTCGAAGACCGCTACCCGCACCAGCTGTCCGGCGGCATGCGCAAGCGCGTGGGAATGGCGGCCGCGCTCATCAACGAGCCGAAGATCCTGTTGATGGACGAGCCGTTCGGCGCCCTCGACGTCCAGACGAAGGCCATCATGCAGACCGAGCTCCTGGCCCTCTGGGAGCAGCAGCGGCCCTCCGTGCTGTTCATCACGCACGACCTGGATGAGGCGGTGGCCCTCGCCGACCGGGTGCTGATCATGACCAGCAGCCCGGGGCGGATCAAGGAGAGCTTCGACATCGACCTGCCGCGGCCGCGTGGAGAGGTGCAGCAGATCAGGCACGAACCGCGCTTCCTCGAGCTGCAGGACCAGATCTGGCAATCGTTGAAGGACGAGGTCCAGCGGGCCTACGCCCAGACGGAGGAGGCAGCATGAGCACCGCCGTCAGCACTCCTGCCCCCTTCCCCGGAACGGACTCCGAGGACAGCGCCCAAGTGACGGCCCGCCGTGCGCGACGGCGCCGTGCCGAACTCGTGTGGCTGGGCCGCATCGTGCTCCCCATCGTCGTCCTCGGCGGGTGGCAGCTGTTCACGTCCGTGGGCATCGTCGACAAGTTCTTCTTCGGCCAGCCCACCGGCATCTGGCACAGCCTCGTGGAGCTGTTCACCAAGGGCACGGCGTTCGGCTCCGTCTGGCTGAACATCTGGGTGACGATCAAGGAGGCCATCTACGGGTTCTTCCTCGGGACGTTCACGGGAATCATCCTGGGGCTCCTGCTCGGTCAGAACCGCTTGCTCTCCGATATCGCCAGCCCCTACATCAAGGCGCTGAACTCCATCCCCCGGATCATCCTGGGCGCCATCTTCACCGTCGCCTTCGGGCTGGGAACCTTCCCCAAGGCACTGCTTGCAGCCGTCCTGGTCTTCTTCATCGTGTTCTTCAACGCGTTCCAGGGTGTCCGCGAGGTCGACCCCAACCTCGTGGCGAACGTCAAGATCCTCGGCGCCTCCCCGTTCCAGGTGGCGCGCCACGTGACCATCCCTTCGGCGCTCACCTGGATCATCGCCAGCCTCCACACCGCCTTCGGCTTCGCGATCATCGGTGCGCTGGTGGCCGAGGTGCTCGGCGCCCAGCACGGAATGGGGCTGGTCATCACCCAGGCGCAGGGCACCTTCGACAACAACACCGTCTTCGCCGCCATGGCGATCATGTCGGTCGTCACGCTCATCGCGGAGTACCTCCTCAGCCTGCTCGAGAAGCGAGTCCTGGCGTGGCGCCCGCCGAGCAGGGCTGAGGCCCAAGCGATCTGAGCTGCGCCGATGCCAGCAGTGCTGACGACACCCACCAACCCGTCCACCACCCCAAACACAGCAACACCCACCGGAAGGAACCACAGATGATGAAGCGTGCAATGTGCACGGCCGCCATCGGGGCACTCGCCCTGGGCGTGACGGCGTGCGGAGCAGGCACGAGCTCGGGCAGCAGCACGACGAGCTCCGGCAACAGTTCGGCCAAGGCCACCTCCGGCCACACCGCGAAGGCCGCGGCGGCCAGCGGGAACGGCTCCCAGAGCGGGTCGGTGCCCACCGTCAAGCTCATGGTCGGCGGCATCGACAAGCAGATCTACCTGCCCTACCAGCTGGCCCAGGACCTCGGCTTCTACAAGAAGTACGGCGTCAAGGTCGAGCTCTCCACCGAGACGAACGGCGGTGTCGGCGCCGAGGAGGCGATGGCGTCCGGGCAGGTCGACATGGCCGGTGCGTGGTACATCCACACCATCGACTTCCAGTCGAAGGGCAAGGATGTCATCGGGATCGTGCAGCTGTCCGGCGCGCCCGGGGAGCGGGAGATGTGCGGCACGCACAGCGGCGTGCACTCCGCAGCAGACTTCAAGGGCAAGACCCTCGGCGTCACCGACCTCGGTTCGGGCACCGACGAGCTCACCCAGTTCATGGCCGAGCAGAAGGGCATCTCGCGCAGCGAGTACCACCCCATGGCTGTCGGAGCGGGAGCGACCGCGATCGCGGCCATCCAGCGCAACGCCGCGCAGTGTGTCATGACCACGCAACCGACGGTCACCGCGATCGAGTCGCGCCACCTCGGCTACTCCGCCATTGACCTCGCCACCACCAAGGGCGCACAGAGCGCACTGGGCGGGGCGTGGCCGGCTGCGTCGGTCCTCGCCCGGGCCGAATGGGTCAAGAAGAACCCGGTGGCCACCCAGCGGGTCGTCGACGCCCTGGTCGCCACGATGCACTGGATCAACACCCACTCCGCCGCGGACATCGCGAACAAGCTGCCCACGCAGTTCGTGTCGAACAGCACCATCACCAAGAAGCAGTACATCGCCGGACTCACGACCGACAAGGGCCAGTTCCTGCCCGACGGGGTCATGCCCGCTGGCGGCCCGAAGACGATCTACGCCATGGAGAAGGCCCTCGGGGTCGACGTCAGCAAGGTGACGCTGGCCAACACGTTCACCAACAAGTACGCCCTGAAGGCCAACAAGCTGGAGGGCTTCAAGGTCACCACCACCCCTGCTGGCGCGCAGGGCTGACCTGCCGCCCGGAACCCGGTGGGCCGCCGAACCGGCAACGGCCCACCGGGTTCCGCTGTCTCCTCCTGCGACAGCGGCGCCGGGGAGGCCGAGCTGCGGCCTCGCTCAGAGGTATTCGACGGACCCCCGCTCGGCGCTGGCTCGCGCAGCGTCCAGAACCTCCATGACGTGGACCGCGTCGCGCGGGTCGACCGGCATCGCCGCCTGCGGATCCTCGGTGGCGAGCGCCCGCGCGACGCCGCGGTAGTAGTCCGCATGTGCGGCCGGCACGGCAGGCACCGGCTCGCGTTCGGCTCCGCGGTAGAGCCACCCGCTGTGCCGCGGGCTGGCGTTGGCGAGCTCGGGGAACGTCAGTACGTCCTCCTCGAACTCGCCGAGGAGGTAGGCGGCCGCGCTGCCCAGGACACGCAGTCGCGGCCCGGGCGCTGCGGAGGCTGACATGGTGCCGAGGTGGGAGACCACCCCCGACTCGTGGCGGCAGGCGAGGAAGTCGTCGTCGTCCGCCGGGGTCGTGCGGGCGACGACCTCGGCATACACACTGCGGATCGGCCCGAACAGGTCGACCGCCGCGTCCACCAGGTGCGTGCCCAGGTCGAGCAGGATGCCGCCCCCTTGCGTCGCGGGCGCCTCCTCCCGCCACCGGTGGCGCGGCTCGGGACGCCAACGTTCCCAGCGAAACTCGTGCCGGTAGACGTCGCCGAGACGTCCGGCGTCGACCAGCGAGCGCAACGTGGCGTGGGCGGGGTCGTAGCGGCGGTTCTGGAAGACCGACAGCGGCACCCCCTTGGCGGCCGCGGCCTCGACGACCTCTCGGGTCTGACGAGCGTTCACCCCCAACGGCTTGTCCACGACGACCGGGCGCCCTGCATCGATCACCTGCAGGGCCTGGCGGGTGTGCGCCCCGCTGTGCGTCGCCAGCACCACGAGGTCGGCGTCCTGCTCGAGCAACGCCTCCAGGTCGGGCACCACGACGGCGTCGGGCAGGTCCGCCCGGACGTGCGCGGAGCGCTCGGGATCGCGCGTGGCCACCGCGACGACGTCCAGGCCCGCCTCGAGCATCGGCGGCAGGTGGAAGCGCCGGCCGCCCAGTCCGTATCCCGCCAGTCCGACTCGCAGCGGTCTGCTCACCTGTCCTCCTTGGTTGCGTTGTCCCCGTCGTTGCTCGTCCTCATGATTCGGGGTCCCCCACTCCCCTGACGCTCCAGCACCGCGGTCCGCTCGTGGCGGCCCAGGGGGCGGCCCAAGAGACTGGGCCACCAGGTGTGCCGGCCCAGGTCGTGCACCAGCGCCGGCACCAACAGGCTGCGCACGACCAGCGTGTCGAGGAGCACGCCGAAGGCGACGATGAAGGCCACCTGGACCAGGAACAGCAGCGGGATGACGGAGAGGGCGGAGAAGGTCGCGGCGAGGACGACACCGGCACTGGTGATGACACCCCCGGTCACGGCGAGCCCGACCAGGACGCCTGGCCTGGTGCCTCGTCGCACCGACTCCTCGCGGACCCGGGTCATCAGGAAGATTGAGTAGTCGATGCCGAGGGCGACCAGGAAGACGAAGGAGTAGAGCGGGATCGCGGGGTCGGCGTGCGGGAATCCGAGGAGGTGGTTGAACACGAGCGCCGACACCCCGATCGTCGCGGCGAAGGACAGCACGTTGGCGAGGACGAGGACCAGCGGAGCCACCAGTGCTCTCAGCAACAGGATCAGCACCAGGAAGATGACGCCCAGGATCGCGGGGATGATGACCCTGAGGTCGCGGTCACTGGCGAGGCGCACGTCCAGCGCCGCTGCCGTCTGCCCACCGACCAGGATGTCGGTGCTCACGCTGTCGAGCCGGTCGCGAAGACGCTGCACGGTGTCCTCCGAGGCCGGGGAGTTCGGCGGGTCGGACAGCGTCGCCTGCACCATCACGTTGCCGTCGACGACCTTCGGCGGTCGACCGGGGCCCTGGCCCACGCTGACGGCGCTCACCCCGTCGACCGTGCCGGCAAGCTTCGCCACCCGCGACGCCTCGCCCTGGGGAGCCACCATGACGGCCGGCGCCCCGAGACCGCCGGCGTAGTGCTGGTCGACCAGCTTCTGCCCCGTGACCGAGTCCACCGTGCCGAGGAAGAGCTCGTCCTGGCTCATCCCGCTGGCGTGGAAGGTCGGCAGGAAGCACGCGCAGCCGACGAGGCACAGCGCCGTCACCGCCCAGATCAGCCGGGGCCGCCTGCCCACGAGCCCCGCGACGCGCCCCCAGATGCCGCGTTTGCCGACGCTGTCCTCGCTGTGCACGTGGTCCACGCGCGGCACCATCGGCCAGAAGACGCGGCGTCCGATGAGCAGCAGGACCGCGGGCAGGAAGGTCAGCGCCGCCACGAGGGCACCGGCGATGCCGAGGGAACCGACCGGCCCCAGGCCGCTGGTGTTGCCGAGCTCGGACAGCAACAGGCAGAGCAGCCCGAGGATGACGGTGGCGCCGCTGGCCGCGATCGGCTCGACGGCGGCCCGCCACGCGACGCGCATCGCCGTCCACCGGTCGGGGCGCTGGTGCAGCTCCTCGCGGTAGCGGGCCACGAGCAGCAGGGCGTAGTCGGTGGAGGCACCGACGACGAGGATCATGAGGATGCCCTGGCTCTGGCCGGACAGCTCGATGACCCCGTGCTTGGCGAGCGGGTAGATCACCAGGGCGGCGATCGCCAGCCCCATCAGCGACGTCAGGAGCACGGCGATGGGCAGGATCGGGCTGCGGTAGACGAGAAGCAGGATGAAGAGCACCACGGCGAGCGCCACGATGAGCAGGACCCCGTCGATCCCGGAGAACGCGGTCACCAGGTCGGCGACGTAGCCACCCGGCCCGGTGACCGCCGTCTGCAGGCCGGCCGACCCGAGCTGCCTCGTCGCGGCGTGGCGCAGCGCCTCGGCGCCCAGCGACACCATGCCCGTGCCGTTGATCACCTCGTCGGACGTGGGGCCGGTCAGCGTGATCGGTGCGAGCAGCGCCTCCCGGTCGGTGCTGGGGATGACCTGTCCCGGCGGGGAGGCGAGGAACTCGCCCATCGTGCGTCGGGAGTGGTCGAGCGTCAGGCCGGGGACGGTGTGGAGGAAGTTCTGCACCTGCTGCAGGTCCTGCGGCTGCAGCCCGCCGCGGCGGACGATGACCAGCAGGTACGGCAGGGTGTCGCTGTCCCCGAAGGCCTTGGCCTGTTTGGCGGCAAGGGTGGACTCCGCCTGCGCCGGCAGGAAGGAGGCGTTGTCGTTCTGCTGGACCTCGGACAGCCGGCCCACCAGCGGGCCGCCCGCGCCGGCCACGGCCAACCAGGCGAGGAGCACCGCCACGACGGCGAGCACCGGGCCCCACCGGCGGACTCCGCCGGGGCTGGTGGTCTCGCCTCGTGACAGGTCCGTCCGGGTGCCGATGACGTCCTCCCCGTCGCAGGTCATGGCCCTTCGCGCCGACTGTCGGCGTCGACAGCGTCCGGCGGCGATGGCGGCCGACGGCGCTGCTGACGGGGGAAGCCTACGGCGTAGGCTGCCGCCATGCGGATGGTGCACCTCGGCTTCTGCCCCGATTTCGTGGACTACGAGGAGGCGTGGGAGCGCCAGCGTGAGGTCCACGCCGCTGTCGTGGCGGGCGAGGAGCCCGACACGGTCCTGCTCCTGGAGCACGAGAAGGTCTACACGGCCGGCAAGCGCACGGAGCCGCACGAGCGTCCGTGGGACGGGACACCCGTCATCGATGTCGACCGTGGCGGCAAGATCACGTGGCACGGCCCCGGCCAGCTGGTCGGGTACCCGATCGTCCGGCTCCCCTCCCCGGTGGACGTCGTGGCGCATGTGCGCCGGCTCGAGGAGATGATGATCCGTGTCTGCGCCGACCTGGGCCTCGAGACCACCCGGGTCGAGGGTCGCAGCGGCGTGTGGGTGCCCGGTGACCGTCCCCCGCAAGCGGGAGGTGCCCCCGCCGCCGCGGACCGCAAGCTCGGGCAGATCGGCATCCGTGTCAGCAACGAGGTGACCATGCACGGCTTCGCACTGAACTGCGACTGTGACCTGTCGTGGTCGTCGGTGATCGTCCCGTGCGGCATCGCCGACGCCGGTGTCACGTCCCTGTCGGCGGAGCTTGGTCGGGACGTGACGGTGCAGGAGGTCCTCCCGTACGCCGAGAAGCATCTCGAGGACATCCTGGGTTGACCGGCACCGCCCGGCCGGGCGCCGGTCCCCAGGGCGGCGCGGCGTAGGGTGAAGGTCCTGGCCGGCAGTCGTCGATCACCGCAAGGGAGAACCCGTGAGCGTCGCACCCGAGGGCCGTCGCATGCTGCGTGTGGAGGCACGCAACGCGCAGACCCCGATCGAGCGCAAGCCGTCGTGGATCCGGACCACCGCCAAGATGGGCCCGCAGTACACCTCGCTGCACTCGCTGGTGAAGAGCGAGGGACTCCACACCGTGTGCCAGGAGGCCGGCTGCCCCAACATCTTCGAGTGCTGGGAGGACCGGGAGGCGACCTTTCTCATCGGCGGCGAGCAGTGCACCCGGCGTTGTGACTTCTGCCAGATCGACACCGGCCGGCCCGAGGAGCTGGACCGCGACGAGCCCCGCCGCGTGGCCGAGTCCGTGCAGCAGATGGGCCTGCGCTACGCCACGATCACCGGGGTCGCCCGCGACGACCTGCCCGACGGCGGCGCATGGCTGTATGCCGAGACCATCCGGCAGGTGCACCAGCTCAACCCGGGCACCGGCGTGGAGATCCTCATCCCCGACTTCAACGGCAAGCCGGGGCTCGTCCAGCAGGTCATTGATGCCGAGCCGCAGGTCTTCGCGCACAACGTCGAAACGGTGCCCCGCATCTTCAAGCGGATCCGGCCGGGCTTTCGCTACCAGCGCTCCCTCGACGTGATCACCATGGGCCGTGACGCCGGCCTGGTGACCAAGTCGAACCTCATCCTCGGGATGGGAGAGGAGGACCACGAGATCGAGCGGGCCCTGCGCGACCTGCACGAGGCGGGCACCGACCTGATCACGATCACGCAGTACCTGCGCCCCTCCCCGCGCCACCACCCGGTGGACCGGTGGGTCAAGCCGGAGGAGTTCGTGCACTGGTCGCAGGTTGCCGAGGAGCTCGGTTTCAAGGGCACGATGAGCGGGCCGTTGGTGCGCTCCTCCTACCGCGCCGGTCGGCTGTGGGCACAGGCGATGGTCCGCAGCGGCAAGCCGGTGCCCGCGGAGCTGCAGCACCTGGTCGACAAGGCCGGGTCCCCGGCCCGCCAGGAAGCGGCCTCGCTCGTGGCTCGCCACCTCAGCCCCGTATCCTGAGGGGTATGGCCCGCCGAAAGGACTCGCCGCAGTCTGCCCTGTCCCAGCGCATCTCGCGCATGTCGCGACGGTCCCGGAAGGGATCGGACGGCGCGAAGGTGCCCGGGCGCTTCGCGCAGATGCGGCAGATCTACACCACCACCAAGGCGAACGACCCCAGCCTGAACTGGTGGTTGCTGCTGGCGTGGCTGGTGCCGTTCGGCGTCCTGCTCATCGTCGGCTTCATCGTCCACCACCCGCTCTACTTCGGGGTGCTGGGCATCGTCTTCGGCATCCTCGCGGCGATGATCGTCCTGGGCCGCCGCGCCGAGAGCGCTGCCTACCGCAGCATCGAGGGACAGCCCGGTGCCGCGGGTGCGGCCCTCAGCTCCCTGCGCCGCGGTTGGTATGCCGAGCGCGAGCCGGTCGCTGCCGAGGCCAGTCGTCGCGGCAACGCCAAGGACGTCTCGTCGGCGGCCATGGTGTTCCGTGCGATCGGCCGTCCCGGCGTGGTGCTGGTCGCCGAGGGCCCGAAGGGTCCGGCGCTGCGCCTCGCCGAGTCCGAGCGCAAGAAGGTCGTGCGCGTGACCGGTCAGGCGGTGCCGGTGACGATCATGCGGGTGGGCCGGGGTGATGACACCGTGCCGATCAACCGGCTCACCAAGCGGGTGTCCAAGCTGAAGCCGGTGCTGACCAAGGCGGAGGCCGCCGCGGTGAACAAGCGGCTCAAGGCGCTCGGTGGCGTCAAGCCGCCCGTGCCTGCCGGGGTGGACCCGACGAAGGTGCGGATGGACCGCAAGGGCCTGCGCGGCCGCTGACGTCGGAGGAAGCGGCCATCAGGTGCGGCCGCTGACGTCGGCGGAAAGCGCGGCCGGTCGTCAGAGGCGGATGAGGACCGTCCCGGCGGCCTTGTCGTGCAGGCCGCGGCTGTCCCGGTCCCAGATGAGGGCCGGGACCACCACGCACAGCAGGACGGTGCGGATGAGCCCGGGCAGCGGGCCGGCGGGGTGCCCGTCCCGGCGGATGACGCGCATGCCGAGCAGGCGGTGCCCCACGGTCGAGCCCCACGTGCCGACGAGCACGAGGTTCTCCACGGCGAACACGGCGAGGGGGATCCAGCTGCTGTCCTCGGCGCCGGGGCGGAAGCCGAAGAAGGCGTAGGCGATCAGCTCGCACAGCAGCCAGTCGATGATGAGGGCGGCGACGCGGCGCCCGAGGCGAGCGACGCTGCCACGGCCGCTTTCCGGCATACCGAGTCGTTGGCCGGGGTAGGCACTCAGGCCGCCCGCACCGGCCGCTGCGGGTCCGTCGGCGTGCAGGTTCGCACCGTCACCACTGGCCACGGAGCAAGGGTAGGCGACGTAACACTCGTGTAACACACGGGTCATGGCCGGGAAATGACCGAGGGCTAAGGTCGGGGACGGCAACGACGCCACCACAGTCTCCGTGGCGTCGTCGCGCCGCGGTTCGAGAAACGGTCCCAGGAGGACGGATGTTCAGTAGCCCCGAAGAGGTCCTGACCTTCATCAAGGAGGAGGGGGTGAAGTTCCTCGACATCCGGTTCATCGACCTGCCGGGCGTCATGCAGCACTTCAACGTGCCGACCGAGACCGTCACGACGGACACGTTCACCGACGGCCAGATGTTCGACGGGTCCTCCATCCGCGGCTTCCAGGCGATCCACGAGTCGGACATGAAGCTCATCCCCGACCCGACGACGGCCTACGTGGACCCGTTCCGCACCGAGAAGACGCTGGTGATGAACTTCTCCATCGTCGACCCCTTCACCGACGAGCCGTATGCGCGGGATCCGCGCCAGATCTGCGCGAAGGCGGAGGCCTACCTGCGGTCGACCGGCATCGCCGACACCGCCTACTTCGGCGCGGAAGCGGAGTTCTACGTCTTCGACGACGTGCGGTTCGAGACCAACCAGCACGCGGGCTACTACTTCATCGACTCCCTCGCCGCCGCGTGGAACACCGGGCGGGTCGAGGAGGGCGGCAACCGGGGGTACAAGCCGCGGTACAAGGGCGGCTATTTCCCCGTGCCGCCGACGGACCACTTCGCCGACCTGCGGGACCGCATCACGCTGAACCTCGCGAAGGTCGGCATCGACGTGGAGCGCGCGCACCACGAGGTGGGCACGGCCGGGCAGCAGGAGATCAACTACCGGTTCAACACGATGCTGCAGGCCGGCGACGACATGATGAAGTTCAAGTACATCGTGAAGAACACGGCGTGGGCGTCCGGCAAGACCGCGACCTTCATGCCCAAGCCGATCTTCGGCGACAACGGCTCGGGGATGCACACCCACCAGAGCCTGTGGAAGGACGGCGAGCCGCTGTTCCACGACGAGCAGGGCTACGGCGGGCTGTCCGACACCGCCCGTTGGTACATCGGTGGCCTGCTCCGGCACGCCCCGGCCGTGCTGGGCTTCACGAACCCGACGATGAACTCCTACCACCGACTGGTGCCGGGCTTCGAGGCCCCGGTGAACCTCGTCTACTCCGCGCGCAACCGCTCCGCCTGCGTGCGCATCCCGATCACCGGGAGCTCGCCGAAGGCCAAGCGGATCGAGTTCCGGGTGCCCGACCCGTCCGCGAACCCCTACCTCGCCTTCGCAGCGCAGCTCATGGCCGGCCTGGACGGCATCCGCAACCGGATCGAGCCGCCGGAGCCGGTGGACAAGGACCTCTACGAGCTGCCGCCCGAGGAGCACGCGGCGATCGAGCAGGTCCCCGCCTCGCTCCCGGAAGTGCTCGACGCGCTCGAGGCGGACCACGAGTTCCTGCTCGAGGGCGACGTGTTCACCGAGGACCTGATCCAGACCTGGATCTCGTGGAAGCGCAAGAACGAGGTCGACCCGATCCGGCTGCGCCCGCACCCGCACGAGTTCGAGATGTACTTCGACCTGTAGGCATCGTCGCAGGTCAGAGGCTTGCGGGGCCGCAACGGTCCTTACACGGTCCTTACGAGCGCGCGGAGCGGTGGCTCGAGGAGGGCTCGAACTCCTCGTCCTGGACCCGCAGGGCGGCGCTGACGGCGGCGCGGGAGGCCTGGTCGGTGTCCGGCCAGAGGTGGCCGTAGGTGTTCAGCGTGGTCATGGCGCTGGCGTGGCGCAGGCGGGTCTGCACGACCTTGACGTCCAGGCCGGAGGCGATGAGCAGGCTGGCGAAGTAGTGCCGCAGGTCATGGAAGCGGAACCGCTCCGACAGGCCGGGAACCTTCACGCGTGCCCGACGGACGTGCCGCTCGATCAGCCACGGCCCCGCCGGCCGTCGCAGCTGGTCGGTGACGAAGGTCTGACCGCTTCCGGCCTGGAGCGCCGCGGCGAGCATCTGGGCCAGGTCTCGCGGGATGGGGATCGGCGTGCTGGAGTCCCTGGAGTTCAGCGGCAGGTCCGGCCACTGACGCGTAGGGATGATGACCCCGCCGGCAAGGTCGACGTCGCCCGCTCGCAGCGCGGCGGCTTCCGCGACACGCAAGCCGGCGAACGCGCCCAACAGCACCGCGGGGCGCAGGCCGG
>NZ_DASSTI010000137.1:0-35462 GCF_035708005.1 Segeticoccus sp.
GTGGTCAGCGCCAGCGTGTCGCCATGGGCCGCGCCATCGTCCGCTCCCCGCAGGTGTTCCTCATGGACGAGCCGCTGTCCAACCTCGACGCCAAGCTGCGCGTGCAGACCCGCACCCAGATCGCCTCACTGCAGCGGCGACTCGGGGTCACCACCGTCTACGTCACGCACGACCAGGTCGAGGCGATGACGATGGGCGACCGGGTCGCGGTGCTCAAGGACGGCATCCTGCAGCAGTGCGACACCCCGCGCCGCATGTACGACCACCCGAACAACGTGTTCGTCGCCGGGTTCATCGGCTCCCCCGCGATGAACCTGCTCGACGTGCCGGTGACCGACGGTGGCGTCGCCTTCGGTGACGCCCGCACGCCGATCGCCCGGGAGTACCTGGACAAGGCCGGCAAGCGCGCCGTCATCGGCGTCCGCCCCGAGGACCTCACCGTGAGCAACGACGGCGCCGGCCTGCCGGTCACCGTCGACGTGGTCGAGGAGCTCGGCGCGGACGCCTACATCTACGGCATGACCAAGACCGAGGACGGCGACAAGCAGATCATCGCCCGCGTCGACGGGCGCACCCCGCCGGAGAAGGGCGCGCACATCTCGCTGAAGCCGAAGTCCGACCACGTGCACCTGTTCAGCGCCGAGACCGGCGAACGGCTGGGCTGAGCAGAGGGGAGCGGGCTCCCCGCGCGAGAAGGGGCCGGTATGGCGGGTGCTCGCCATACCGGCCCTCTCACGTTCCCACGCGCTCGGGTGCGATCCGCGCTGGGGGCGCTCGTCGTGCCACGATGGAGCGCGTGGCACTGGAGATCACCGCAGCCCGGCCCGATCCAGCCCTCTTCGACCTGCCGTGGTCGCTGCCGCTGGAGGAGTGGCCCGAGGACCGGCTGGCGGCGCTGCCCCGCGGCATCTCCCGGCACGTGGTGCGGTTCGTGCGGATCTCCGGACGCGTCATGGCGGTCAAGGAGATCAAGACCCAGCTGGCCCGCGAGGAGTACACGCTGCTGCGGCTGCTGCGCCGCCTGGACCTGCCGGCCGTCGAACCCCTGGGGGTGGTGAGCGGCCGGACCGACGCCGCGGGTGAGGAGCTGGACGGCTGCCTGCTGACCCGGCACCTGCAGTTCTCCCTGCCCTACCGCGCGCTGTTCAGCCAGGCGCTGCGGCCGGACACCGCCAAGCGGCTCATCGACGCCCTCGCCGTGCTGCTCGTCCGGCTGCACCTCGCCGGCTTCTTCTGGGGAGACGTGTCCCTGTCGAACACGCTGTTCCGCCGAGACGCAGGGGCGTTCGCGGCCTACCTCGTCGACGCCGAGACCGGCGAGCTGCACAGCTCCCTGTCCACCGGCCAGCGCGAACACGACCTGGAGATCGCCCGGGTCAACATCGCCGGGGAGCTGATGGACCTGGCCGCCGGGGGCATGCTCGAGGACGTCCCGGACCCCCTGGACGTCTCCGACGTCATCGTGCGGCGCTACCGGTCGCTGTGGCAGGAGCTGACCGGCAGCGAGCGATTCGAGCAGGGCGACCGGTGGCGGGTGGACGAGCGGATCCGCCGCCTGAACGAGCTCGGCTTCGACGTCGACGAGCTGGAGATGTCCACGGACCTGGACGGCACGCACATCCAGATCCAGCCCAAGGTCGTCGACGCCGGCCACCACTCCCGCCGACTGCTGCGGCTGACCGGCCTCGACGCCGAGGAGAACCAGGCGCGCCGGCTGCTCAACGACCTCGACGCCTACCGTGCCGCGCAGGACCGGCAGAACGACTCCGAGGAGCTGGTCGCCCACGACTGGCTGACCAACGTCTACGAGCCGGTCGTCCGGGCCGTCCCGCAGGAGCTGCGCGGCAAGCTTGAGCCCGCCGAGGTCTTCCACGAGCTGCTCGAGCACCGGTGGTACCTGTCCGAGCGGGCCGGCCACGACGTCCCGATCGAGGACGCCGTCGCCGACTACGTCAAGCAGGTGCTCCCGGCGAAGCCGGACGAGGCCGCGGTGCTGGGCGTGGACACGCAGGCCATGCCCGTGCGCGCCCGCCCGGACCGCTGACGGCGGCTGCGGGAGGGTCAGCTGCCGGCGGAGCGCTGCCGGTCGATCTCGTAGAGCGTCACGCCGGTCGCGATCCCGGCGTTGAGCGACTCCACCGCGGAGCTCATCGGGATGGACACGATCTGGTCGCAGGTCTCCCTGACCAGGCGGGACAGGCCCTTGCCCTCGGCGCCGACGACGACCACCAGCGGCTCGGTGGCGAGCGCCAGGCCGGGCAGGGCCACGTCGCCCGCCATGTCCAGGCCGAGCACGAAGAACCCCGCCTTGCGGAACTCCTCCAGCGCCCGCGTCAGGTTGGTCGCCATCGCGACGGGGACCCGGGCGGCCGCGCCGGCCGAGGTCTTCCACGCCGCGGCCGTCATCCCCACCGAACGGCGCTGCGGGACGACGACGCCGTGGCCACCGAACGCGGCCACCGACCGGATGATCGCCCCGAGGTTGCGCGGGTCGGTGATCCCGTCGAGCGCGACCACCAGGGGGATGCCGGGCCGGTCCGGGTCGATGAGGTCCCGCGGGTCGGCATAGTCGTAGGGCGGCACCTGCAGCGCCAGTCCCTGGTGGACCGCGTCGTCGGTGAGCCGGTCCAGTTCCCCGCGCGGCGTCTCCAGGATGGCGATCCCCCGGGCGGTGGCGAGGCGGATGGCCTCGCGCACCCGGTCGTCGGACTCCACCCGGCCGGCGACGTAGAGCGTCGTCGCAGGAACCTCGGCCCGCAGCGCCTCCAGGACGGAGTTGCGGCCGGCGACCACCTCGCTGCCGGAGCGGGAGCGCTTCGGCCCCTGCGTCCGACCCCGGGGGGCGGGGCGACCGCCGCCGCTGGCCTTCGCCGCCCGGTAGGCCTTGTGCTGCGGCCGCTCCGAGGCCTTGGGCGTCGGCCCCTTGCCCGCGAGGCCCTTCCGGCGCTGGCCACCACTGCCGACGGTGGCGCCCTTCTTGGACGCACCCTTGCGGACCGCGCCGCGTCGGGAGGAGTTCCCTGGCATCTGAGCGCCTCTCAGTCTGCGGTGGAGTCGGTGTCGGAGGCGTCGGGACGGTGCTCCAGCGACCACCGGGCGCCGGAGGCGGTGTCCTCGACCGTGACGCCCACCCGGGCGAGCTGGTCCCGGATCGCGTCGGCGGTCTCGTAGTCGCGGGCCGCCCGCGCCGCGCGCCGCGCCTCGAGCCGCTCCTGCACCAGGTCGCCGAGCGCGGACAGGGCGTCGTCCTGCCCGCCGCCGGTGGCCGGTCCCCAGTGCGGGTCGAGGGGGTTGACGCCGAGGACGTCGGTCATCGAGACCACCCGCAGGGCGGCGTCCCGGGCGGCCTCCTCGTCGCCGTCGTCGAGGGCGGTGTTGCCCTCCCGGACCGTGTCGAAGACGACCGCGAGCGCGCCGGAGACGTTGAGGTCGTCGTCCATCGCCTCGGCGAAGTCGCCCGGGACCGCCACGAGCTCGCCGTCCCAACCCTCCGGCAGGGCGCGGCGCAGGAAGCCCTCGATGCGCTCGACGGCGGCCTCCGCCTCGTCCAGCGATCGCTCGCCGAACTCCATGGTGGACCGGTAGTGCACCGCACTCAGGTAGTAGCGCAGCACCAGCGGACGCACTCGCTTGGTGATCTCGGTGACGAGCAGGCTGTTGCCCAGCGACTTGCTCATCTTCTCGCCCTCGATCGTCACCCAGGCGTTGTGCAGCCAGTACTGCGCGAAGCCGAGCCCGGCCGCACGGGACTGCGCCTGCTCGTTCTCGTGGTGCGGGAAGCGCAGGTCGACGCCCCCGCCGTGGATGTCGAAGGTGTCGCCGAGGTACTTGCGCGCCATCGCGGAGCACTCCAGGTGCCAGCCCGGTCGCCCCTGCCCGTATGGCGTGGGCCAGCTGGCCGTCTCCGGCTCACCAGGCTTGTGCCCCTTCCAGAGCGCAAAGTCGCGCGGGTCCCGCTTGCCGCGGGGGTCGGCGTCCTGCGCAGGCTCCATGTCGTCGAGGTCCTGGTGGGTGAGCTCGCCGTAGGCGGGATAGCTCTTGACGTCGAAGTACACGTCACCGGACTCGTCCGCCGCCGGGTAGGCATGTCCCTTGTCGACCAGGGTGCGCATCAGCTCGACCATCTCGGGGATGTGCCCGGTGGCCCGCGGCTCGTAGGTCGCGGGCAGCACCCCGAGCTGGTCCAGGGCCTCGGAGGTGCGGCGTTCGTTGGTGTAGCTCCAGGCCCACCACGGCACCCCCGCGTCGGCCGACTTGGCGAGGATCTTGTCGTCGATGTCGGTGACGTTGCGGATCAGCGTGACCTCGTAGCCGTGGCCGCGCACCAGCCACCGGCGGAGGATGTCGAAGGCCACGGCGAAGCGTACGTGCCCGATGTGCGGAGCCCCCTGCGTGGTCAGGCCACAGATGTAGACGCCGGCCTTGCCCGGGTGCACGGGCACGAACTCGCGGAGCTCACGGGTCGCGGTGTCGAACAGCTGGAGGGTCACCCGACAAGGCTATCGGCCCGTCAGCAGTGGTCACGATCCGGCGACGGCCCGACCAATGCTTTGACCGTGTATCACGGGATGTGATTGATTGATAGGCCCCAAGCAGAAATCTTGCCAATCGCTTACCCCGATCTGACATCGACTTCGGCGAGGAGTTGCCTGTGCCCGTTATCAAGGCCGAGAACATCTTCAAGGTGTTCGGTCGTCGCGCCAAGGAGGGGGTGACGCGACTCCAGCAGGGCGTCGACCGCGACGAGCTCAAGAAGGATGGCCTGACGGCTGCGGTGATCGATGCGTCCTTCTCCGTCAACGAAGGGGAGATCTTCGTCGTCATGGGCTTGTCCGGCTCGGGCAAGTCGACACTGATCCGCATGGTCAATGGCCTGTTGGAGCCCACGTCCGGGTCGGTGGAGATCCACGGCCAGGACATCACCAGGATGTCCTCGGGGCAGCTGCGCCGGGTGCGCCGGGAGCACGTGTCCATGGTGTTCCAGCACTTCGCGTTGTTCCCCCACCGCAGCGTCGTCAACAACGCCGCCTACGGCCTGGAGACGCAGGGGATGCCGCGGACCGAGCGGCGCAAGAAGGCGACCGAGGCCCTGGAGCTGGTCGGCCTGAAGGGGTGGGAGGACAGCCTGCCCTCCCAGTTGTCCGGCGGCATGCAGCAACGCGTGGGTCTGGCCCGGGCCCTGGCTGCGGACACCGACATCCTGCTGATGGACGAGGCGTTCAGCGCGCTCGACCCGCTGATCCGCCGGGAGATGCAGGACCAGCTCGTGGAGCTGCAGCACCGGCTGCACAAGACCATCCTGTTCATCACGCACGACCTCAACGAGGCGATGCGCCTCGGCGACCGGATCGCGATGATGCGCGACGGGCGGATCGTGCAGATCGGCACGGCCGAGGAGATCCTCACCGACCCGGCCAACGACTACGTGGCCCAGTTCATCCAGGACGTCGACCGCAGTCGGGTGCTCACCGCCTCGACCGTGATGGAGGCGCCCGTGGCCCTGCTCGGTGCCGATCAGGGCCCGCGCGCCGCCTACCGCCTGATGCGGGAGAAGCAGCTCGACTCCCTGTTCGTCGTGGACCGCGACATGCGGGTCCGTGGCGTGCTCGCGCAGCGTGACGTCGTCAAGGCGCTCGAGGAGGGCCGGGACACGATCGCCCACGTCCTCGAGCGCCACGTCGCGACGGTCTCGACCGACACCGTGGTGGCGGACATGTTCGCCGACTCCGCGGACACGGAGATGCCCCTGGCCGTCGTCGACGACGACGGCAAGCTGGTCGGGGTCGTGCCGCGCGTGACCCTGCTGGCGGCGATGGGACGCGTGGGTGCCCAGCACGGGCACTCCACCGGCGACCACCAGACGGTGGGGGACCTCGCCACGGCGGTGGCCGACACACCTGGCGGCGTGTCCGACGGAACGGAGGTCAACGCATGAGCGCGCCCGCGTTCGTCGGCCCGGCCCTGGCGGCCCCGGCCCTGGACATCCCGCGGCTGCACATCGGCGACTGGTTCGAAGCCGCCGTCGAGTGGATCAAGAACAACCTCGGCCCCATCCTCGACGCGATCAGCTACATCGCGCACTTCCTCAACGACAACCTCGCGGCCGGCCTGCACGCGGTGCCGCCGATCATCCTGGCGGTGATCCTGGCGCTGCTCGCCTGGGCGGCCGGCACGTGGAAGCTCGGGGTGGGCTCGATCATCGGCCTGCTCATCATCCAGAGCATGAACATGTGGTCCTCGGCCATGGACACCCTGGCCCTGGTCATCGTCTCCACCGTGGTGGCGCTGGTGATCGGGATGCCCACCGGGGTGCTGGCGGCACGCAGTGCCACGGTCGCCCAGGCCGTGCGGCCGGTACTGGACTTCATGCAGACCCTGCCCGTCTTCGTCTACCTGGTGCCGACCGTGGTCATCTGGGGCATCGGCATCGTCCCCGGCATGGCCGCGACCGTCATCTTCGCGATCCCGCCAGGGGTGCGCCTGACCCAGCTCGGCATCCAGCAGGTCGACAAGGAGATGGTCGAGGCCGGCCGCGCCTTCGGCGCGCGCCCGCGCGACATCCTCATGGGCATCCAGATGCCCCTGGCCATGCCCACGATCATGGCCGGCGTCAACCAGGTGATCATGCTGGCTTTGTCGATGGTGGTCGTCGCCGGCATGGTCGGCGCCGGCGGCCTCGGCTCGGACGTCTACCAGGGCCTGACCACCCTCGACGTGCCCCTGGCCTTCGAGGCCGGTCTGGCCGTGGTGATCCTCGCCATGTTCCTCGACCGGATCACCGCCGGCGTGGGGTCCCGCTCCGCGGTGGCCCGGGCCAACCGCAGGACGGCAGCCCGCTGACACACACCCTCACCCGTCGGCCCACAGCTCGCCGGCAGGCACACACCTCACCAGCAACCCGATGAAGGGAAGGCACAGATGCACACAGCACGTACCTACAAGACCGTCGCGGCCGGCTCGGCTGCCGTGGTGGCCGCGGCCCTGATCGCCGGCTGCGGCGCGAGCAAGACGGCCAGCGGCAGCAACACCGCCGGCAGCAGCGGGGGCAGCACGGCCGCGAGCACCGGCGGCAGCGGTGGCGGTGGTGGTGGCTCCTCGAAGACCATCACCATCCCCACGGCCTCGGGCTGGGACGAGGACGTCGCCGTCAGCTACCTGTGGAAGTACGTCCTCGAGCAGAAGGGCTACACGGTCAAGCTGCCCAGCCTGGACATCGGCGTCATCTTCAACGGCATCTCCCAGGGCACGGGCAGCAACGCCGACCTGTTCTTCGACACGTGGCTGCCGAAGACCCACGCGCCGTACTGGAAGAAGATCCACAACAAGGTCGAGGACCTCGACGTGTGGTACGACCAGGCCACGCTGAACATCGCCGTGCCGACCTACCTGAAGGACATCAACTCGATCGCCGACCTGAAGGGCAAGGCGAGTGAGTTCGACGGCAAGATCACCGGCATCGACCCCGGCGCCGGCCTCACCCGCGTCACCAAGGAGGCCATCAAGACCTACGGCCTGAACGACTACACGCTGCAGACCTCCTCGACGGCGGCGATGCTCGCGGCGCTCAAGAGCGCCACCGACGCGAAGAAGCCGATCGTCGTGACCCTGTGGCACCCGCACTGGGCCTACAGCGCCTTCCCGATCAAGGACCTGAAGGACCCGAAGCACGCCATGGGCGGCGCCGAGAAGATCCACGCCATCGCGCGGCAGGGCTTCAGCCAGGACTACCCGAAGGTCGCGAAGGCCGTGAAGTCCTTCAAGATGGACGACAAGACGCTGGCGAGCCTGGAGCTGCAGGTCGTCCAGAAGCACAAGGACAACCCGGACGAGGGCATCCAGGCCTGGATCAAGACGAGCCAGGGCAAGCAGGCCGTCAACCAGATCGAGAACGCGATGAAGTGACCCCCGGGCGGTCCGCCGCCCGGCACGACGAGGACCCCGCCGGTCCCCGGCCCCATCCCTCCAGAGGGGCCGGACCCGGCGGGGTCCTCTTTCGTGTGCTGCCTCGTGCCCTCGCGGACCTGTCAGTGACCTCTCGCGACCCACTCGTCCAGGTGCGGCTTCTCGTCCCCGATCGAGGTCGAGTCGCCGTGGCCGGTGTGCACGACCGTCTCCGCCGGCAGGGTCAGCAGCCGCTCGCGGATCGAGGCGATGATCGTGGGGAAGTCGCTGAACGAGCGCCCGGTCGCACCCGGACCACCTTGGAAAAGGGTGTCGCCGCTGAACACCACGCCCAGCTCCGGCGCGTGGAAGCAGCAGGCACCCGGCGAGTGACCGGGCGTGTGCAGCACGCGCAGCTGCGTGCCCGCGACCGTGAGGGTGTCACCGTCGGCCAGCTCCCGGTCGGGAGCCGTGTCGTAGACGCGGTCCCAGAGCACCCGATCCTCCGGATGGAGGTATGCCGGAGCTCCCGTTGCGTCCTTGACGGCACCTGCCGCGTCGATGTGGTCGTCGTGGGCGTGGGTGCACAGGATGCCCACGAGCCGCCGGTCACCGACCGCCTTCAGGATCGCATCCGCGTCGTGGGCTGCGTCGATGACGACGCACTCGCTGTCGTCGCCGATGATCCAGACGTTGTTGTCGACGTCCCAGGTGCCGCCGTCCAGGCTGAACGTGCCCGAGGTGACGAGGTGGTCGATGCGGGCCGTCATGAGAGCTCCACGACCGAGCGCAGCACCTCGCCGCGGTGCATCTTGTCGAAGGCCTGCTCGACCTGGTCGAGGGCGATCTTCTCGCTGACGAACGCGTCGAGGTCGAAGCGGCCCTGCCGGTAGAGGTCGATGAGCATCGGGAAGTCGCGGCTGGGCAGGCAGTCGCCGTACCAGCTGGACTTGAGCGCGCCGCCGCGGCCGAAGACCTCGATCAGGGGCAGCGTGATCTCCAGGTCGGGGGTCGGCACGCCGACCAGCACCACGGTGCCGGCGAGGTCGCGGGCGTAGAAGGCCTGCTCGTACGTCTCGGGCCGGCCGACCGCTTCGACCACCACGTCGGCGCCGAAACCCCCCGTGAGCTCGCGGATCCTCTCGACCGCGTCCTCGTTCTTGGAGTTGACGGTGTGGGTGGCGCCGAAGTGCCTGGCCTGCTCGAGCTTCGCGTCGTCGACGTCCACCGCGATGATCGTCGTCGCCCCGGCCACGCTGGCACCGGCGATCGCCGCGTCGCCGACACCGCCGCAGCCGATGACCGCCACCGAGTCACCGCGGGTCACGCCACCGGTGTTGACGGCCGCGCCGAAGCCGGCCATCACGCCGCAGCCGAGCAGCCCGGCAGCGGCCGGGGAGGCCTGCTCGTCGACCTTGGTGCACTGACCCGCGGCCACGAGGGTCTTCTCGATGAACGCGCCGATCCCGAGGGCCGGCGTCAGCTCGGTCCCGTCGGTGAGCGTCATCTTCTGCGTGGCGTTGTGGGTGTTGAAGCAGTACCACGGCTCACCGCGGCGGCAGGCTCGGCACTCGCCGCACACCGCGCGCCAGTTGAGGATGACGAAGTCCCCGGGGGCCACCTCGGTGACGCCCTCGCCGACGGCCTCCACCCGACCGGCGGCCTCGTGGCCGAGCAGGAAGGGGAACTCGTCGTAGATGCCGCCCTCGCGGTAGTGCAGGTCGGTGTGGCAGACCCCGCAGGCCTCGATCTTGACGACCGCCTCGCCCGGCCCGGGGTCGGGCACCACGACGTCGACGACTTCCACGGGAGCGCCCTTGCTGCGGGCGATGACTCCCTTGACCGTGCTGGACATTGCGCAACTCCTCTGCTCGAAACGCTCGCGTGCACCCGGGCGATCGGCTCGCCGGGCGCATGTGCCCGCAGCCTAGGACAGCGTCCGGCGCCTCCCACCAGCACGTCCGCGGGCGGAGATCGGCCCGGCTGCACGTGGTGCGCCGGGCCGGTGACCGGCTGATCGTGAGCGGTCCGTGACCGGAACGCATGGACGGCCGTGCTCGACGGCGGGAGACTCACGAGGAGGGCACCCGGGGCGGCAGACCTTCCAGCGCCGCGCCGGCGGAGGAAGGGGAAACGGATGACGATCATCGCGGCCCTGGAGTCGACGTGGATCTCGGTGGTCCTGCTGCTGCCGTGGGCGGTCGGACTCGTCCTCGCTTTGCGCCACCAGCGTGACGGGGGTTGGGCTCGACTGGCGGCCATCGGGTGCGGCCTGCTGCTGGCGGTGGGTCTGACCAGCCTCCTGCGGAACTGGTGGGTGCTCACCCACATGCAGAACTTCGCGCCGCTGACCACCCCCGGGTTCTGGGTCACGTGGAGCGGACCGATGCTGGCCGCTCTCGACCTCCTCGGCCTCAGCCTCGTCGTCGCCGCGATCTTCGTGGCCGGCCGGTCCGCGCTCGCGGCCCGGGCGGCGAACCCACCAGCGACCGACGGTTAGCGGCCGAACGCACCCGATGACAACGCCGTGCCGGCGCCGGTGACGACAGCTTGGTCGCGCCGGCAGCCGGTCCCGCGCAGATCGTTACGGACCCGTGCCCGCGCTGGCTGGACGGCCGCCGTCGCGGCCGAGAACACTGGTGAGCGGACGCGGACCGGAGCCGGCCGCGGAAGCCGGGCGCTCGGCATACCGACCTCGCGCCACGCAACCCGACCCGGAAGAGGTGACGCAGGTGATCGCCGCCATCGCGATCTCAGCGCTCTACCTCGTCCCTTGGGTGATCGGCCTGGTGCTGTCGCTGCAGCGCCGCTCGCGAGGACGCTGGGCGCGGCTCGCGACGACCGCCTTCGCCGTGCTCACGGCTGCGGGCGCCCTGTCGATCGTCTGGCAGGTCTGGTCCCTCGGGGTGGACCCGTCGACGATGACGCTGAGCGGGCGCTACGGCGCGCTGGCGTGGCTGGGGCCGGTGCTCACGTTGCTGCAGTTCGTCGGGTTCGTCCTGGTCGTCGCCGCGGTGTTCTCCGCACGGGGCTCGGTCCGGGGGCTGCGCCAGAACTGACCTGCGGCACGCCGAGGTTGTCGTCGGCCCGACCGGCGAGCGGCTCGGGCAGGAGAAGGCTAGCTCGGCACGACCAGGGCCGTGGCGATGGCCGCGATCCCCTCACCGCGGCCGGTGAGCCCGAGCCCGTCCGTCGTGGTGGCCGCGACCGACACCGGCGCCCCGCCCAGAGCCACGGAGAGCACCCGCTGGGCCTCCTCGCGCCGCGGCCCCAACTTGGGCCGGTTGCCGATGACCTGCACCGCCACGTTGCCGACCGTGAAGCCCGACTCGTCCAGGACCCGCAGCGCCTCGGCGAGCAGGCGCACGCCCGGTGCGCCCGCCAGCTCGGGCCTGCCGGTGCCGAAGTGGGCCCCGAGGTCGCCGAGCCCGGCGGCCGAGAACAACGCGTCGCACATCGCGTGCGCGGCGACGTCGCCGTCGGAGTGCCCCTGCACGCCGCGCTCCCCCGGCCACCTCAGGCCCGCGAGCGACAGGGGGCGGTCGTCGTCGGCGAAGGGGTGCACGTCGATCCCGATGCCGGTGCGCGGCAGGACGCTCACCTCAGCACTCCAGCAGCTGCTCGGCGACGACGAGGTCGGCCGGGGTGGTGATCTTGTGGGCACGGACGTCGCCCTCGATGACCCGCACGTGCCCGCCGGCGCGCTCGACGAGGCCGGCGTCGTCGGTGGCCGGACCGCCGTCATGGGCGTGGGCGTGCTCGAGGACCTCGCGCAGGAAACCCTGGGGCGTCTGCACGGCCCGGAGCCGGGAGCGGTCCAACGTGGCGGTCACCCGCCCGGAGCCGTCGACCTCCTTGATGGTGTCGACCACGGGCACGCCCGGCACCACGGCCGGGTGCCCGCTGCGGACGGCGTGGATGACTGAGCCGAACAGCTCGGAGGGGGCCAGGGCTCGGGCGGCGTCGTGGACGAGGACGATGCCGTCCTCGTGGCGCAGCGCGCGCAGGCCGGCCGCCACGGACGCGGTGCGTTCGTCGCCGCCCGCCACGATGTCGACGCGGTCGGCGTGGTCCAGCGGCCGCAGGGCGTGCGCCGCATCGTCGAGGTGACTGGACGGTGCGACCACCACGAGGTGGGTCACCTCGGGACAGTCGAGCGCGGCCCGGGCGGCGTGCTCGAGCAGCGTCTGGCCGCCGAGCATCACGAAGGCCTTGGGCGCTCCTGCTCCCAGCCGTTCACCGCGCCCGGCCGCGACCAGGATGACGGCGACGCTCAGGAGGCGAGCACTTCGTCGAGGGTCGCCTCGGCCTTGTCCTCGTTGGTGTGCTCGGCCAGCGCGAGCTCGGAGACGAGGATCTGCCGCGCCTTGGCGAGCATCCGCTTCTCACCGGCGGACAGGCCACGGTCCTTGTCCCGGCGCCACAGGTCACGGACGACCTCGGCCACCTTGATGACGTCGCCGGATGCGAGCTTCTCGAGGTTGGCCTTGTAGCGGCGGGACCAGTTGGTGGGCTCCTCCGCGTGATCGGCCCGCAGCACCTCGAAGACCTTGTCGAGGCCCTCCTGACCCACGACGTCGCGGACGCCGACCAGGTCACAGTTCTCCGCGGGCACCTCGATGGTCAGGTCACCTTGGGCAACCTTGAGCTTGAGGTAGAGCTTGTCCTCACCCTTGATCGTGCGGGTGTTGATCTCCTCGATGAGAGCCGCACCGTGGTGCGGGTACACGACAGTCTCGCCGACCTTGAAAACCATATGTAGCTAGCCCCTTTCGCGAACTCCAGAGTATCACGGAAAAGGCCCCGATACGAAGTTGTGGAGCGACGTTTGTGCAGGTCAGAGCCTCTCCGGAGGTTATCCACAGGGGTCTGGGGAGGCCTTGACAGGGGCCGCTCCAACATGCTTCGCGCGCGGTAGTGGTGCGGTAGCGATACGGCGGAGAAGCGCCGCGCGACGCGCCCGCCCAGCCCTGGGGGGAACCGTCGCCGACGCCGAGCAGCCGCCCGGTAGGCTGACCCGCGTGATGCGCCGCCTGCCTCGAGTGACCGCTCAGACCCCCCGAGCCCGTTCCCGCCGCTCCCTGGTGTCCTCCGCCGTCGCCGCCGGCGCCCTGGCCGGCGCCGTCGCCCTGTCCGGGTGCAGCGCGCTGTCCCCCCAGCAGACCACGGAGCCCTACACGCCGGCCGACGGTGTGAGCACCACGCTGGGCAACGTCGACCTCAACGACCTGCTCATCGTGGCCTCGGCCAAGGGCAAGCCCGGCGTCGTCTCCGCCCAGGTGAGCAACCAGGGCAACTCGAGGGTGACGGTGAAGATCTCCTCCCCGGACGGCACGACGCTCAAGCAGGTGAGCGTGCCGGCACAGTCCGCCGTGAAGCTGTTCGAGGGCGGGCACGGTCAGACCACGTTGCCCAGCGTCCCGGTGCCGCCGGGCTCGATGACCAAGCTGCGGGTCAGCACCCCGTCCGAGGGCACGCACGAGATCCTCGTGCCCGTGCTGCTCGACCAGCAGTACTACGCGACGGTCACCCCCACCTCGTCGCCGTCGCCCTCATCGACGTCCTCCACCTCCTCGGCATCCCCCTCCTCGTCCAAGTAGGCCGCCTCCTTCGACGTCCCTTCCCCCTTCCCTCGAAGCGGTGGCGTAGGGCGCACCCTTGACCGGTGCCGCAAAGGTGGGTAATTTCCGCTGAATCCCGCTGCACTGTCAATCGGTGACAGACCCTGGCTCTGGCCGCCCGCTCCCCGGGTGCAGCGCTGGAGCGGTGCGGCCCTCGTCGAAAGAGGACCGACATGGCCCAGCTCAACCGCAGGCAGCTCCTCGGCAGTGCCGCCCTGGCCGCCGCAGCCGTCCCCCTGACCGCCGGCGCAGCACGCGCCGCCACCCCGGGCGCGCCCGACGCCACCAACTTCCCCCGCCGCCCGGTCACGACCGGGGCGCAGCGCCAGGCCGACGCTGGCTGGTCGGCGCTGTCCGGGGAACGCGTCGGCGTCATCAGCAACCCGACGGGCGTCCTGGACGACCTGACCCACATCGTCGACCAGATGGTCGCGTCGGGCGGCGCAGACGTGGTCGCCGTCTTCGGCCCGGAGCACGGCTTCCGCGGCACCAGCCAGGCCGGCGACTCCCAGGACACCTACGTCGACCCGCGCACCGGCGTCACGGTCTACGACGCGTACGGCGCGACCGCGGAGAAGTTCGCCCGGTTCTTCCGCGAGGCCGAGGTCGACACGGTGGTGTTCGACATCCAGGACGTCGGCGCCCGCTTCTACACCTACATCTGGACGATGTACACGGCGATGGTCGCGGCTGCGCAGGAGGGCAAGCGCTTCGTCGTGCTCGACCGCCCGAACCCGATCGGCGGCTACGCGCGGGGGCCGATGCTGCAGCCGGACTACGAGTCGGGGGTGGGCAAGAAGCCGATCGTCCAGCAACACGGCATGACGGTCGGGGAGCTGGCGCGGTACTTCGACGGCGAGCTGCTCGCCGAGGACGCCGGCCGCCGTCTGACCGACCTCACCGTGGTGAAGGTCAGCGGCTGGCGCCGGGACGTGCCCGCCGTGGGCACGGACGTGCCGTGGGTCATGCCGAGCCCGAACATGCCCACCCCGGACACGGCACTCGTCTACCCCGGGACCTGCCTGTTCGAGGCGACGAACCTGTCCGAGGGTCGCGGGACGACCCGGCCGTTCGAGCTCGTGGCAGCACCGTACGTCGACTACCGCTGGGCGGAAGCCTTGCGGCAGAAGGACATTCCCGGCGTGGAGTTCCGTGAGGCGTACTACACCCCGACGTTCAGCAAGCACGCCGGCGTCGCCTGCGGCGGGGTTCAGGTGCACATCACCGACCCGGCCCGGGTGGAGGCCATCCTCGCAGCCACGCACATGATGGTCGAGGCCCATCGCCTCTACACCGACTTCGACTGGCGCGGCGACGCGGGCCGCTGGATCGGCCTGCTCACCGGGTCCAGCCGGTTCGGCGACATGCTCATGGCTGGCGCGTCCGCCGAGCAGATCGTCGACAGCTGGCGGGACGAGCTGGCCGAGTGGAACGTGCGCCGGGAGCCCTACCTGCTGTATGCCGGCCCGCAGCGGTAGGTGCCCCTCCGCGACCGACCGGACACTGGGTCCGCCCGGCCGGCCGGACATACGGCCGAGGACCCGGTTTCCGGCCGTGCGGTCCGGTGGGAAACGGGGTCCGCCCGCACGCGCCCGCCCCCTGTGGCAAAGTGATTCGGTGCCGACGAGGGAGAGGTTGGGGCACGGAATGTACGACGCGACGCGCTACCGCGACTACGTGGAGCACCAGTTCACCTACCGGGCCGGGTTCCAGCGCAACGTGCGCAGGTTCGCGTCACACATCGCCATGGTCGACCCGCCGACAGGTCGGCAGTGGACCTACCGACAACTGGGTGCCGACGTCGCCCGCCTCGCCAGCGCCCTGCACGACCGTGGCGTCGGGCGAGGCGACCGGGTGGTCTTCCAGCTGCCCAACGTGCCGGAGTTCGCGCTCAGCTGGCTCGCGGCACCAGAGCTCGGCGCCATCGCCGCCCCGATCAACTACCGCCTGGCGCCCGGCGAGATCGCCCACATCCTGCGGGACTGCGAGCCCGGGGTGGTCGTGGTCGATGCGGCGTGCAGTGCCGTCATGGCCGAGGCGCTCGACATGGTCGGCGGGTCCCGCCCCCGCGTCATCGTCGCCGACCCGGGTGCCACCAGGACCCCGGACGGGCTCGAGGCGGAGCTGTTCGACCAGGTGCTCGCCTCCGCCTCGGGCGAGGTCCCGCCGCTGCCGGCGGACGTGTCGACCTACGACGAGACGACCCGGCTCTACACCTCCGGGACGACCGGGATGCCCAAGGGTGTCCCGCTGCCCTCGCTGGTGGAGGTGCTCAGCGCCCACGACGTGATCATGCACTTCCCGCTCGGGCCCACCGACCGGACACTCAACATGACGCCGTGGTTCCATCGGGGCGGCCTCTACTCCGGCGGCCCGAACCCGTGCTTCTACGTCGGCGCGGGCGTCGTCCCCATGAAGGCCTTCAACCCCGCCACCGCCCTCGACTGGGTCGGCGAGCACCAGATCACCTTCCTGATCGGCGCGCCGACGAGCCTGCAGATGCTCGCGGCCGAGCAGGAGCGCACCCCGCGGGACCTGTCGCACCTGCGCGGCATCGTCACGATGGGCGCGCCGCTGGACCGCGCCGCCGCCGTCCGCTACCAAGAGGTGCTCACGCCGCGGATCTTCAACGGCTACGGCACGACCGAGGCCTTCTGGAACACCTTCCTGCGCCCCGAGGACCTGCCCGCGCACGCGGGGACCGCGGGGCGCGCCTGCACCGACGACGACGTCGCCGTCGTGAAGATGTATGACGACCGCCGCGCCGAGCCGGACGACCTCGCCGTCCAGGACGGCACGGAACACGGCGAGATCATCATGCGCTCCCCCAAGTCCGGCTTCGCCTACGCCAACCTGCCCGACGTCGAGGAGGAGCGGTTCTGGGGCGGCTGGCTCTACACCGGCGACGTCGGCACCTGGGACGAGGACGGATTCGTCACCATCGTCGGGCGCAAGGACGACATGATCATCTCCGGCGGCGAGAACGTCCACCCGGTGCAGGTCGAGGAGGTGCTCGAGGAGCACCCGGGCGTACGCGAGAGCGTCGTGGTCGGCATACCGGATGAGCACTGGGGCCAACGGGTGGTGGCCTACGTCGTCCCCGCCGAGGGCGCCGGGGAGCTGGACGTGGCCGCCCTGGACAAGCACTGCCGGTCGCACCCGCGACTGGCGGCGTTCAAGCGACCGCGGGCCTACCGTTTCGTCGACGAGCTGCCGCACACGGCGACCGGCAAGAAGATCCACTACCAGGTGACCGAGCAGGCCACCCAGGACGCACAGGAGGGCACGCTGACACCCACCGGCACGACGGACACCCATGAGTGAGGCCGACGCTCCCCATCAGGGCGACCCCAGCCGGCGGGTGGTGGTGACCGGGCTGGGCGCCGTGACACCACTCGGGCTCACCGCCGGCGAGACGTGGACGGGTCTGGTAGAGGGCCGCAGCGGGATCGGCCCCGTGACGCACTTCGACGCCAGCGGCTTCACCACCCGAATCGCTGCTGAGGTCAAGGGCTTCGACCCGCTGCAGCACCTGCCGGTCAAGGAGGTCAAGCGCTCCTCGCGTGCGACGCACCTCGCCGTGGCGGCCGCGAAGGAGGCCGTCGCCGACGCCGGACTGGCCGGTGCCGTCGACGCCGAGGAGACTGCCGTGTTCGTCAACGCCGCCGTGTCCGGCTTCCCCGAGGTGCAGCAGGCCACGGAGACGTTGGAACGGCAAGGGATCCGGCAGGTCAGCCCCACGTTCGTGCCCGCAGCCCTCACCAACATGCCGGCCTGCGAGGTGGCCATGGCCTTGCAGGTCCACGGACCGGTGAACGCGAGCGCCTTGGCCTGCGCGAGCGGCGCCCATGCCGTGCTCGAGGCGCGACAAGCACTGCTCGCCGGGGACGCGAGCGTGGTGGTCGCCGGCGGCACCGACGCCAGCATCACGCCGGCGATCTTCGCGGGGCTGTGCGCGATGCGGGCGATGTCGACGCGCAACGACGAGCCCGGGCGCGCGTCGCGTCCCTTCGACGCCGACCGGGACGGGTTCGTCTTCGGTGAGGGCGCTGTGGTGCTGACCCTCGAGACGCTGGCCCATGCCCGGGCCCGCGGCGCCGAGGTCTATGCCGAGGTGCTCGGTGGCGCACTGACCGCCGATGCCTTCCACATCGCCGCACCGGAGCCGTCGGGGCGCTACGCCGCCCGCGCGATCGAATTGGCGCTCAAGCGCAGCGGTCTCGCACCGGAGGACGTGGACTACGTCTGCGCCCACGGCACCTCGACCAAGGCCAACGACCGCACCGAGACCTCGGCGATCCGGCAGGCCTTCGGGAGCGCGGCCGACGAACTCGCGGTCAGTGCGCCGAAGTCGATGACCGGACACCTCATCGGTGCTGCCGGCGCGCTCGCGGCCCTGGCGTGCGTGCGGGCCATCCGCGACGGGGTGATCCCGCCCACCGCGAACTACGAGACCCCCGATCCCGAGTGCGACCTCGACTACGTGCCGCGGGTGGCCCGGGAGCAACGGGTGCGGCGTGCGACCACGAACGCGTTCGGCTTCGGGGGGCAGAACTGCGTGGTGGCGTTCGGCGCCGTCGACTGACGCGCATCGCGAAAGGGCGTCAGCGGCCCTGGTTGGCCACCGCCTCGGCCGCCGCAGCCGCCGCCTCCGGGTCGAGGTACGTGCCGCCGGCGGTGATCGGCTGCAGGTCCTCGTCCAGCTCGTAGACCAGCGGCATGCCGGTGGGGATGTTCAGCCCCGCGATCGCCTCGTCGCTGATGCCGTCGAGATGCTTGACGAGCGCCCGCAGGCTGTTGCCGTGGGCGGCGATCAGCACCGTCTTGCCACTGCGCAGGTCGGGCACGAGCGCCTCCTCCCAGTAGGGCAGGAAGCGCGCGAGCACGTCCTTGAGGCACTCGGTGTGCGGCAGCTCGTCGCCCAGGTCGGCGTAGCGCGGGTCCCCGGCCTGGCTCCACTGACTGTCGGTGGGCAGCGGCGGCGGCGGGACGTCATACGAGCGGCGCCACGTCATGAACTGTTCCTCGCCGAACTGCTCGAGGGTCTCCTTCTTGTTCTTGCCCTGCAGGGCGCCGTAGTGGCGCTCGTTGAGCCGCCAGGAGCGCCGCACCGGGATCCAGTGCCGGTCGGCGACGTCGAGCGCGACGTTGGCGGTGGTGATCGCCCGCCGCAGGACCGAGGTGTGCACCACGTCGGGGCGCAGGTCCGCGTCACGGATCAGCTCGCCGCCGTGGACCGCCTCGGCGCGCCCCGCCTCGGTGAGCCCGACGTCGACCCAGCCGGTGAAGAGGTTCTTGGCGTTCCACTCACTCTCGCCGTGGCGCAGCAGGACCAGCGTGTACGTCATACCCGCGAGCCTATGGCACCCCTCAACGCTGCGATTCTTTGGGACGTTTGCGCTGCTGGGGCAGCAGAAACGTCCCAAAGAACGCGGGAGGGCGAAGCCCGACGGTCACTCGAGCAGGTGGCGGAACGCCTCGAGGTTGCGGGTCGACTCGCCGCGGGAGACTCGCCAGGCCCACTCCTTCTTCATCGAGTTGAGGAACCCGAGGGCGAGCAGCTCGTTGAACGCCCCGTCGGAGGCCTCGAGGACGACGCCGAGCAGGTCGTCGAGCACGCCCTCGAGGCCGGCGCCGCCGTCGAGCGCGCCCAGCGGCACGGTCCCGGTGACGTAGACGTCACCGCTCTTGTCGATCGCGTAGGCCAGACCGGGCAGGCGCAGGTTGCGACGCAGCAGGTAGCGGTAGACCTCGGCGTGGTTCTCGTCGGGGTTGCGCACGACGAACGCCTGCACGGCCAGCGCCCGCTCCCCCACCACCAGCGAGCACACGGTGCGCAGCTTGCGTTCGCCGGGCAGCGACACGACCAGCTCGCCGGCACGGGCGCCGTCCTCCCACTCGATCTCCGCGGTGTCGAGGAAGGCGCGGATCGCGGCCAGCACCGTGTCCGCCCGCCGGGAACCGTCACTCCGAGACCGGTCTCGCACGGGACCGTCGGCCGCGGAACGGCTGCTCGCGCTCACGGGACCACCGCCGACGGCACGCCGCTGATCGCCTGGGCGTCGTCGATGCGGGAGGTGCGTGCGGCGCTGCGACCGGAGGCCTCGGCATAGACCTCCAGCAGGCAGTCGGTCGTGGCGTCCCAGCTGAACTCGGCCGCGTGCGCCACCGCCCGCTCCCCGAGCCGGCGTCGCCGCACCTCGTCGCCGAGCAGGTCACCGAGCACCGTGGCCCACCGGCCCGAGTCGTGCCCGTCCACGAGCACGCCCGCGTCGCCGACCGCGGTCGGCAGGCCCCCGACGGCCGCCGCGACCACGGGGGTGCCGCAGGCCTGCGCCTCCAGCGCCACCAGCCCGAACGACTCGCTGTATGACGGAACGCACGCCAGGTCCGCGGCGCGGTACCACTGGGCGAGCTCCGCCCGTGGGACCGGCGGCAGGAACCGTACCTGGGCGGCGATGCCCAGCCGGCGGGCGAGGCGCTGCAACGCACCGGTGTCGGCGAGGCCCGAGCCGCTCGGTCCGCCGAGCACCGCGACGACCAGGCGATCCCGCAGCTCCGAACGGCGGTGCAGCAGGTCAGCGGCAGCCCGCAGCAGCACGTCCGGCGCCTTGAGCGGCTGGATCCGGCCGACGAAGAGCAGCACCAACGCGTCGGCGGGCAGGCCGACGGCCTCGCGCGCGCCGGCGCGGCTGGTCGGGCGGAAGGTGTCGAGGTCCACGCCCGGGGGGACGACGCGCACCTTCGCGGCGTCTGCGGCATACAGCTCGGTGAGGGCGCGCGCCTCGTCCTCGGTGTTGGCGACGAGACGGGCGGCCGCTTCCACGACCTGGGCCTCACCGATCTCGCGGCCGGGTGGTTCGGGGGTGTCGCCGGTGGCGAGCGAGGCGTTCTTGACCCGGGCCATGGTGTGCATCGTGTGCACCAGCGGCACGCGCCAGCGGTCGGCGGCGAGCCAGCCCACCTGCCCGGACAGCCAGTAGTGGGAGTGCACGAGGTCGTACCAGCCCTCGGGCCGGGTCGCGGCGACCTGCATCACGCCGGCGGCGAAGGCGCACAGCTGCCCGGGCAGGTCCTGCTTGGACAGGCCCTCGAAGGGGCCGGCGACCACGTGCCGGACGGTGACGCCCGGCGCGGCCTCGACCACCTCGGGCAGGGCGCCGGTGGTGGCCCGGGTGAACACGTCCACCTCGACCCCGCGCGCGGCCAGCCGCCGGGCGGTCTCGAGGACGTAGACGTTCATCCCGCCCGCATCACCGGTGCCGGGCTGGTCCAGTGGCGAGGTGTGGACGCTGAGCATCGCGACGCGCTGCAGGTTGCGGGTGGGGTCCGCGGGCATACCTCGAGTCTGTCACGCACCCGCGGGTGCTCAGCGGGCGTAGTCGTCGTCGAGCCGCTCGATGTCGTCCTCGTCGAACTCGCCGAACGCCACCTCGAGCACCCGGCCCGCGCGCAGGCCGCTGTTGCCGAGCCGGTGCGTCGCCCCCCGCGGCACCCAGACCCGCTCACCGGCCGGAGCGGTCCACGTGCGCCCGTCGACCTCGATGTCGAGGGGGCCGTCGAGCACCTGCCACAGCTCCGAGCGGTGCTGGTGGCGCTGCAGCGAGAGCCGGTGCCCCGGTTCGACCGTGATCACCTTGACCGTCGCCGGCTCGTTCAGCGCGAACTGCTCGAACCGCCCCCACGGCCGCTTGCTCTCGACGATCTCCCCGCGTCGGTCGGTCAGCTCAGGCATGATCCCCCTCCAAGGTGTCGGCTCATCGGACGCCGCACGGTGCCGGTGGCAGCGATTGTGCCTCAGCCGTCCTCGGGCGCGGAAAGGAACTCCCCGACGAGCTGGCGCACCCTGGCCCGGTGGCGCCACATGATCCCGCCCTCGGGCAGCACCTCCAGCCGCGCGTGCCGCACCCGCCGGGCGATCTCCTCCGCCACGTGGACCGGGTGCGCCGGGTCGCCCGCCTGCGCCAGCACCAGGACCGGCACCGGTATGCCGCCCAGCGCGTCCCGGTCGTCCATCGCCACCTCGTGCGGCAAGCTCCGCAACGCCCGGGAGACCGGGGTGCCCACCAGCCGGTGAGCCTGCTGCTCGCACCAGTGCCGCACGGCCGGGGTGTCTCGCAGGTCGGCGGGCTGCTCCTGCGCGAGCAGGTCGGTCATCGCCTCGACGTCGCGGTCGTCGGCGCACTGCGCCATGGCGACCAGCCGGTCCATCGCCGCGTCGGTCCGCGGCGTGTCCAGCACGGCCGGCAGCGCGAAGACGACCCGCTCGAAGCGCTTCGGCTCCCGCTCGAGCCAGTGGCAGAGCGCACCGGCGCCCATGCTCACGCCGAGCGCGCGGGTGGCACCCACGTGGTCGGCGACGGCCCGCAGCTCCGCGGCCAGGGCGGCATACGTCCACGGGGTCTCCGGGGCGGCGGAGGCGCCGTGGCCGCGGAAGTGGAAGAAGGTGCGGCTCCCCCGCACCCCTGAGCCGAACGGGCGGGTGGTGTCGATGGAGCCGGCGAGGCCGTGGGCGAAGACGCTCCGCGGCTCGCCCTTGCCCGTGGTGAGGTACTCGATGGCGCCGTCCGGCCCGTCGAGCAGGGAGGTCAGTGAGGCCGAGCCGAGGAGGGCGCGGTTCACCACGGCCCGTAGGGGCCGTAGTGCGTGGAGGAGCCGCCCCGGCCGCCGACCCGCTGCAGGGCCGGGCGGACGTCGGCGAGGTAGACCGCTGCCCCGACCACCGCAGCGATCTCGAACAGGTTCAACGGGCCCGAGCCGCTGAGCAGGATGAGCAGCCCGACGGCGAAGCAGACGGCGACGATGGCGACCCAGAAGGTCTTGGTGCGCTTGCCGGCCGCGACGTAGGCGTCCGGGCGGTGCCGCACGGCGTCGATGAGGGCGAACAGCTGCATCGCGACCGCGGCGAGGCACAGCACCAGTGAGATCAGGCCCGGCACCACCGCCAGGCCCCCCGCCACCCCGAAACCGCCGAGCAGATGCATGCCTCCAGCGTACGTCCCCCGGCGCCAGGCCGTGCACGCCCCGCGGGCGGCGCCGGGTCTTCGCGACCGGAATGAGATCAGGCGTCGACGACCAGGGTGACCGGTCCGTCGTTGACCAGGGCCACCTGCATCATCGCCCCGAACCGTCCGGTCTCGACCTCCACGCCCAGCTCGCGCAGCTCCGCGACGACGTCGGCCACCAGCGGCTCGGCCACCGGACCGGGCGCCGCAGCACCCCAGGAGGGGCGCCGGCCCTTCCTGGTGTCGGCGTAGAGCGTGAACTGGCTGACGACCAGCACCGGTGCACCGGTGTCGAGCACCGACTGCTCCTCGCGCAGGATCCGCAGCTGGGCGATCTTGCGGGCCAGCCGGGCGACCTGCTCCGGGCCGTCGTCATGGGTCACGCCGACGAGTGCGAGCAGCCCCGGCCGGTCGATCCGGCCGACGACCTCCCCGTCCACCGCGACGCTGGCCTCGGTCACCCGTTGCAGCACGGCACGCACCGCTCAGAATCCTTCCGGCTCGACGGTTCCGACGGGTTCGCCGTGCCCCTGCACCAGCTCGGTGCCGAGCTCGGCCAGGCCAGGGGCGTCGACACCCACCCGTCGCAGGGCGGCCACCAGGAGCACCCGCGCGGCCCGCTCGCCACCGTCGGCGATCTTCACGGCGACCGCGCGCCCGTCCCCGAGCGCGGCGGCATACACCGCCTCGGCACCGTCCTTCGCGATCAGGTTCGGCACGGCACGGATCAAGCCGGTCACGTGCCGCCCGGTCCCTCCCAGCCACTCCGGATGAGCCTGTATGGCGGCACACACCCGCTCCTGCTCCGTGCCCTCGGCTGCCGTGGCCAGACGGGAGAAGCCGCGGGCCAGCCCGGTGAGCGAGGTCGCCATCACGGGCGCACCGCAGCCGTCGACGCCCACCGCACCCACCGGTTCGCCGGTGAGCTCGGTCAGGGTCTGGGCGATCGCCTGCTGCAGCGGGTGGGCCGGGTCGCGGTAGGTCGCGGTGTCCCAGCCGCTGGCCACGCAGGTGGCCAGCATGGCGGCGTGCTTGCCGGAACAGTTCTGTGCCAAGGGCTCCGGGCCGCGCCCCTCGGCGAGCCACGCGCGACGTGCCTCCTCGCCATAGGGCAGGTCGGGGGTGTTCTGCAGGGCAGACTCCGGCAGCCCGGCCCGCGCGAGGATCCGGCGGGCGCCGTCGCGGTGGAAGGACTCACCCGAGTGACTGGCGCAGGACAGGGCCAGCAGCTCGCCCTGCAGGTCCAGGCCGTGACGGAGCATCGCCACGGTCTGGAAGGGCTTGTTGCAGGACCGCGGGAAGATCTGCCCGTGGCAGTCGCCGAGCTCGACCACCGGTGTCCCGTCGGTGTCGAGAACGACCACGGCACCGTGGTGGACCGACTCCACGAAACCGGAGCGGGTCACCCGGGCGACGACGGGCGCTGCGGACAGGTCGGCGGGTGCGGCACTCACGGGCCGTGAGCGTAACGAAGGGTCGGCACCCGGCGCCCGGCACTCCCGTCAGCGGCAGGCCCTGCCGCTGGCCCGGGCGCGGTGCAGACCGGTGCGCCGGCTCCCGGTCGGCGGAGAACCGGCGCACCGGCGGCCCGAGCGAAGGGGTGTTGTCGGGGCGGCTCGCCCCGGAGTCAGTCCCGGTCCCGGGCGGCCCGCCCCCGCGCGGCCTCAGCGGGTCGGGTCGTCGCGGACGTCCCCCTCGGCCTCGACCTGCTCCTTGCGGACGTCGTCGCCGACCTGCTCCTCACCGGTCACCGTCTCCTTGGAGAGCCGGACACGCTCGACCGGGACCTCGTCCTTGCTGACGGTGGGCCGCTCGGCGTTGAGCACCACCTCGTGCTCGCCCTCGGCCAAGTCGGGCCCGCTCATGGCGGCGTCACGGTTGGCGTCGGTGATCGGTTCACGCTCGAGCCGCGCCTCCTCGTGGCTGACCGGCACCGTGACGTTCTGGTGCTCGGTGACCACGTACTTGCGCAGGCGCGCCCGTCCCGCCGGCTGGGACTCGGTGCCGACGTGCATCCGCTCCTCGGAGCGCGTCATGGCCTCGTCCGTGGTGCCCGTGCCGGTGGTGCGAGTCGGGTCCGTCTCGCTGGTCGTCTCGGGTGCGGCCGTGCCGGTCGTCGCCGCCTCGCGCCCGGCGCGGGGGTGGTCGTAGTCCAGGCCGTAGTAGCGGTAGAGCTCCCGCTCCTGGTCGGGGTCGAGGTGCTCCTCCGCGTCGACCCGCGGGGCGCCCTGGACGCGGTCCTTGTCGAACGGGACCCGCACGACCTGGTCCTCCTGCATCGAGGCGGCCTCCAGGGGGACGAAGGTCTCCTTGGTCCCGAAGAGCCCGGTCTTGACCGTGACCCACTCGGGTTGGCCGGACGAGTCGTCAAGGTAGACCTGACCGACCGAGCCGATCTTCTGCCCGTCGCGGTCCTGGGCTTCAGCGCCGTTGATGTCCTGCAGCTGGTCCATGGTGAGCATGCGAACTCCTTGGTCTCGACTTCGTGCGGACCAGTTCGGCATACCCGTCGCTTCTCGCAGCAAAACCTTCCCAGTTCGCTTGATGCGCAAGGCGGTTCGCGTCTCGCGGCAACGCTCGTGCGCGGCGCGGAACGCTTCGGGAAGCGACAGGAATCAGGCGCTGTCCTCCTCGCCGGACGCCTTGACCGCCGCACCGGCCGTCTGGTCGCTCGACTGGCCTGCGTGGGTCGGGTGCTCGTGCGTGACCGTGGCCTCCCGCTGGGGGGTCCGGTCATCCCTGCTGATGTCCTCGGACGGGGTCACCTCGGCGGACTCCTCCATGCCCAGCGTCGCGAGGTCGGCGACCTCGATGCCGTACTCGTAGAGCAGTCCCCGGTCCCGTTCCGTGTCGACCGGGTCCGGCAGGTTCTGCTCGGCATCGTGCGCGACATCGTCCTGGCTGCGCTCGTGCAGGAACTCCAGCACCTGCTCCCTGCTCACCTTCATGGGGCTACCTCCTCCGGCGGTCGACGGGCGCGCCGCCTTCTCCATCGTGCCGACCGAAACGGCCCGCGGCCACAGCGGGCGCCGAGGGCGCGGGTGTGGCCACGGGCCGTGGAGCCCGGGGCTGGGTGCCGGTGCGGTCGGGGAGGTCAGTCGCCGACCTTGCCCGCAGCGTCCTTGCCGGCCTTCTTGGCGGCCGTGGCGGTCTTGCGCGTGCTCGTCGCGGTGGCGCGGGTCGCGCGCTTGGTGTTGGCGGTGCGCTTGCGTGCCGTCGTCGCCGTCCGCTTCACGTCACGCTGGACCTCCTGCTCGGTGTCGCCGACGGCGCGTCGCACGGTCGTGACCGCGCCCTTGCCCTGGGCGATCACGGTGTCCGCGTGGGCGAACAGGTCCTTGGTGGACTGCTGCCGGCGGAGCCGGGCCACCAGCTCCTGGCCGCGGCGCGCGAGGTCGGCGTAGGTGTCCTGGGCCTGCCCGGCGGCGAGCGCGGTCCGGCTGAGGGCCTCGTTCGGCACCTGCTGGGCCTGCCCGGCGAGCTCGTCGGCGCGGCGGCGGAGGTCCTCACGCGTCAGCTCCGCACGCAGCTGCTCGGCCCGGGTGCGGGCCTTGCGCACCTGCGCCACGGCGAGGTCGGTGGCGCCGACGGCGGCGTAGACCGGGCGGGCGTCGCGCAGCGCCTTGGTGAAGCCGCTGAGGTCCTTGGTCAGGTCCTTGGTCAGGTCATGCAAGAGAGTCATGGTTGTCTCCTTCGGTGGGGTGATCGCGGGGATCGGTGGTCGTGTGGTGGGTGCCCGCCGGGTCGTCCCCGACCAGCGAGGCGTAGACGTCGAGCAGCACCCGTCGCTGTCGGTCCGTCAGCCGAGGGTCGGCCAGGATCGCCGTCGCCACGTCGGGGCGCTCGGCACCCTCCACCCGCTCCTCGAGGATGCCGGCGCGCACGTAGAGCGACTCGGCCGAGATGCGCAGGCCCTTGGCCAGCTGCTGCAGGATCTCGGCGCTCGGCTTCTTGAGCCCGCGCTCGATCTGGGACAGGTAGGGATTGCTGATCCCCGCCAGCTCCGAGAGCTGGCGCAGCGACAGGTGTGCACCCTGGCGCTGCTCGCGCAGGTAGGCGCCCAGCTCTGACACGTGGGGGATCGGGTTCACGTCTCCATCATGCTTGCTCTAGTTAGCACAATGCAAACTCGGCAAGCGTGAGGTGGCTCACCGACGATTTCGCAGGTGAGGGGCGTGTCCGCGCGGCAGGTGGGTACGGGACGTCCCTGACGGACCCACCCAGAAGGAGGGGACCACCATGAGCAGCACCCCTGACCCCGGCCGCAACCGAGGAAGCCTGCCGAGCAGCGAGCCGGACGAGCCCCACGACCACCGCACCCTCGCCGAACGCCTCACCGGCTTCGGGCGCCGACACCACGGCCCCACCCGCGGACACCAGGGCGGAGGCGCGACGCGCGCCGGCGCGGGATCGACCGGCACCGGCGCGGCCGGGCTGGCCGGCACCACGACCCCGCCGCGCAACGTCGCCACCGCGGGCACCGAGTACGACACCCAGCACGGCACGGACGGTGCGGGCACCACGGGCGCCGGCACGACCGGCACGACCAGCACGGACACCACGAGCGCACGTCCGACCGACCCGGGCACCACGAGCGCACGTCCTGCCGACACGGGCGCCGCGAGCGCGCGTCCTGCCGACACGGGCGCCGGCCCGAGTGACCGCACGGCCGGCGACGAGGCCGGCTACGGCCATGACCGCTACGGAGACCGATACGACGACGACCGCAGCCACGGCGACCACTCCCACACCGCCGCAACTGCAGGGGCCGGCGCAGCAGCCGGCGCCGCGGGCGCGGGACTCGTGGGACGCCACGAGGCGCGGGAGGACGACCGGCGGACCGATGACGATCGCTCGGACGCCGAACTCGCGGCAGCCGACAACCGCTACAGCCGCCGCGACCGTGACGTGGCCGACGACACCGAGACGGTGAACGACCGTGACACGGTGATGGCGCGACAGCGCGACCGGTTCGGCGGGGCACGGATCGCGACCGGCTTCTTCGGCTGGATGGCCGCCACCGGCCTGGCCGTGTTGATGACGGCCCTCACCGAGGCCATCGGCACGGCCTTCGGCGCCAACCCCGCCACGAGCATCCCGGCCGTGACTCGCACCACCGGTCAGACGGCCAAGACCATCGGCTGGGGCGGCACGATCGTGCTGCTGATCATCATGTTCCTCGCCTACCTCGGGGGAGGCTATGTCGCGGGGCGGATGGCCCGCTTCAACGGCATCCGCCAGGGCGGTCTGGTCTGGCTCTGGGGGCTGGTCGTCGCGGTCATCATCACCGCGATCGCCCACTTCGCGGGGACGCAGTACGACATCCTCGGCCTGCTCAACAACTTCCCGCGGATCCCGATCGATGTCGGCGTGACCCGGTGGGGCATCGGCGCGCTCATCGTCGTGGCCATCGCCGGCCTGATCGGCGCCCTGCTCGGCGGCCTGTGGGGCATGAGCTTCCACCGCCGCGTGGACCGCGCCGGCCTCCCCCACTGATCGCCGTCCACGATCGTTGTGCGCTGATGGCTGCTGGAGCGGCCACCAGCGCACAACGATCGATGCCTCCAGCCCGCCCGACCGCCCCCAGGAGCGTCGGCGCGACCCGGGCGGCCGCGGTGGCCTGAACTCGCCGGAGCGGAACGTAGGCTCAGAACCGTGAGCAGCACCGCGTCGCGCGCCGGCTTCGTGGGCGACCGGGTCAGCCAGCGCCTGCGTGGGCTGCCGCTGCCGGCGCGGACCCTCGCGGTCCACGTCGGCGGCCAGCTGCTCTGCCTGCTGGTCGTCGCGGCGCTCGCCGTTGCCCGGCACCGTGACCTGCTGCCCACGCTGGCCGTCTGGGACGGGCGGCACTTCCTGGCGATCGCCACCCACGGCTACGACGTCGTCTCCGGTGACCGCGTCCCCAACTCCCCCGCCTTCTTCCCGGGGCTGCCCGGTCTCATGGCGCTGCTCTCGGCCGCTCTCGGCATACCTGCTCTGTGGGCCGGGCTGCTGGTCTCGTGGCTCTCGGGCCTGGCCGCCTCGCTGGGACTGGTCCGGCTGGCACCGCACCTGCCCGGCCTGCGGGGGCAGCGCGCGCTGGTGCTCGTCGCGGTGTTCGCGCTGGCGCCGATGTCCGTGGTCCTGCTCATGGTCTACACCGAGGCGCTCTTCTGCGCGCTGGCCGCGTGGGGGCTCGCCCTGTTGCTGGAGCGACGGTGGCTGGCCGCCGGGCTGCTCGCGTGCGCCGCCGGTCTGGTGCGCCCCACCGGGCTCGCCGTGGCCGGTGCGGTGGTGGCCGCGGCCGTGGTGGCCTGTGTCGAGGGGCGGGACTCCTGGCGCAGCTGGCTCGCCGCGCTCCTCGCGCCGTTGGGGTTCGTCGGCTACGTCGCGTGGGTGGGGCTGCGGATGGGCCGGCCGATGGCGTGGTTCGCGGTGCAGCGAGAGGGCTGGGGCACCCACGTCGACTTCGGGGTGGGCACGGCACGCTACGTCCTCCAGACGCTGCGCGATGCGCCGGCCCTGCTCGACGTGGTCACGGTCGCCACGATGACGGCGGCCGTGGTGCTCTTCGTCATCTGCGTGCGGCAGCGCCAGCCGTGGCCCGTGCTGCTCTACAGCGGGCTGATCCTGCTGGAGGTGCTCGGCAGCGACGGGATCATGAACTCGCGGGTCCGGCTGCTCATGCCCGCCTTCCCGCTGCTCGCCCCGATCGCGGCGCGGCTCGCCCGTGAGCGGCTGCCGCACCTCACGGTGCTGCTGCTCGGCGGCGGGCTCGTCACCTGCTGGTACAGCGCCTACGCGGTCCTGATCTATCCCTACGCGATCTGAGCCACCACGCGGTGCCCGCCCCGTGCGGCCGCGCCGGCGCCGCTACTGGCGCACGATCTCGGTCTGCGCCGCGCTCACCCCACCGATCACGAAGTCCGCGTCGGTCGGGGTGTTGCGCTTGACCACGACCAGGCCGATCGGGCCGTCCTCGAAGTGCCGGGCCACCGAGGTGAGCCGCCCCACGGTGCGCCCGTCGAGCACGACGTCGGAGTCCCGGTCCGGCAGCACGTGCCCCGACCCGTCGAGGTGCACGAACGCGATCCGGCGCGGCGGCCGGCCGAGGTTCTTCACGCGCGCGACGGTCTCCTGCCCGCGGTAGCAGCCCTTGTGCAGGTGCACCGCCGTGCGCAGCCAGTCCAGCTCGTGCGGGATGCTGCGGTTGTCGGTCTCGAGGCCGAGTCGTGGCCGCCACGCGGCGACGCGCAGGGCCTCCGCGGCCCACGCGCCGGCGAGCGGCCGGTCACCGACCGCCTCCGCCAGTCGGTCCCGCGGCACGACCAGCTCACGCCAGACCCGCTCCGTGCCCGGGTGCTCGGCGACATCGCTGTATGCCGTGCTGTCACCGACCACCGCGGGCCACGGGTCCACCCACGCCACCGGCTCTCCCTCGGCCATCTCGGCGCCGATCGGCTCGCCGAGCACGCCGAAGTCGGCCGTGACGTCGTGGACCTCCACCCGCAGCATGAAGCGCATCGAGTCCAGCCAGGCCGCGGCCGCGGCCGCGGCGCCCGGCTCGACGGTGATCCACGTCGTCTCGCCGTCGTCCACGACGTGCAGGTCGTGCTCGATCCGGCCCTTGGGCGTCAGGATCAGCGCCTCGGTCGAGTGCCGTGGCGGCAGGTCGGTCAGCTGCTGGGTGGTGAGCGAGTGCAGCCAGCTGAGCCGGTCCGGCCCGGTCACGGTGAGGACACCGCGGTGGGACAGGTCGACGGCGGCGAGGCCCTCGGCGAGCAGCCGCTGCTCGCGCAGCGGGTCACCGTAGTGGGCGGCGACGCCGGCGTCGGGGCCCTCGTCGGCCACGGCCCCGGGCCGCTGCAGCAGCGGGCTGACCGGGTGGGCCGTCTCGGCAGGGGCGTCGGTGGACGTGCTGGGGGAAGTGGTCATCGTCTCCTCGTTCATGCCTGCTCGCCCGGCTGCTGCGGGTCGTGCTCGCTGCGGCACTCGGCACACCATCCGTGCACCGCGAGGTGCCGCACGTCAGCGACAAAGCCGTAGCGCTCCAAAAGATTCCCCCCCAGCCCCGCGGCGACCGTGACGTCGGCCTCGATCACCCGCTCGCAGTTCTGGCAGACGAGGTGCAGGTGGTCGGCGTGCTCGGCGAGGTGCCAGGTCGGCGAGCCGTGCCCGAGGTGGGTGTGCGTGACCACGCCGAGCCGCTCGAGTGCCTCGAGGGTCCGGTAGATCGTGGACAGGGGCACCGCCTCACCGCTGCGCTCCAGCTCCGTGGCGATGGCGTCCGGGGTGCTGTGGCCCAGGCCGCCCACCACGTCGAGGATGCGCCGCCGCTGCGGTGTCATCCGCATGCCGCGTTCCCGGAGGGATTTTCCGATATCGCGCACATCTCGAGCCTAACCGCCCTACCGTCGAAAACGTGCTGGACGAATTTTCAGACGTCAGCACGGTGGGGGAAACCGGGGGCCATCGAGGTCGGAACCTCGCCGTTGTCGTCGTCATTGCCGTGTTCCTGCTGGTGATCGGGATGGTCGCGAGCTATCTCGCCTTCGCCGGTCTCACTGTCGCGTCCCAGGTCAAGCATGCCCCGCTGCTGCCGCCCGTCACAGCGACCGACAACGGGCACACCCTGACCTCGGGCAACTCCGCCGCTGGTCCGGACGCAGTGCGGATTCGGCCTGCTGCCAAGGGCGCCCAGAACCTCCTGGTCGTCGGCTCCGACAGCCGCGACCAGATCCGCAACGGCCGCTCCGACGTGATCGTGCTCGTCCACATCGCCGCGGACCACAAGAGCGTGCAGCTGATTCACTTCCCACGGGACCTCTACGTCGACGTCCCCGGGCACGGCAAGGACAAGATCAACGCGGCGTACGCCTACGGCGGAGTCCCGTTGCTGGTCAAGACGTTGAACCAGCTGATCGATGTGCCGATCGACCACGTCGGGCTCATCGGCTTCACCGGGTTCGAGCGGATGACCGACGCGGTGGGCGGCGTGACGGTCTACGCCGAGGAGGCCAGCAACGAGCGCACGGTGATCCACCGCGGGTGGAACCACCTCGACGGGAAGCAGGCGTTGGCCTTCGTCCGGGAGCGCCACCAGCTGAGCCTGGGGGACATCTCCCGGGGTCGTCGCCAGGAGGCATTCATCAAGGCGTTGCTCCTCAAGGGACTGAGCAAGGACGTGCTGGCCAACCCGGTGACCCTGATGCGCTTCCTCGACGCCGGCACCGAGAACCTCACCGTCGACCAGGACTTCTCCACGCGCGACATGATCTCGCTGGCGTTCTCCCTGCGCGGTCTGCACTCGGAGGACGTCACCTTCGTCACGGCTCCGTGGGTCGGATTCGGCACGACCTCGACGGGCGCCTCCATCGTCGTCATGGACGAGCAACGCATGCGGGACCTGTCCGACGCGCTGCGCAACGACGACGTCCGCGCCTACGAACGGGCCAACCCCGAGGGTTGAGTCCCTGAGTTCGCCGTCGGGACAGGCCCGTTCCGTCGCCCTTGTCGTGCCCCGCACCGCCGTCCAAACCGTGTGCCGTCCACATGGTGAATGCCTCGTGCGGATCGCGGCCTCCGCGTCCTACGGTGCTGCCACCTATCCAGAGCGACCGAGAGACTTGGCTCGACGACGTCGCAGCAACCCCCCGGGGACGGGCGCGGGTGCTACCGCCAAGAGCGATGGAGGCACCGTGCGAGACCCGCTGCGACACAACCCTTGGCACGTGCGGCGTCGGCACATCGACCTGTGCCGCACGGCGGCGGCGATCTGTCGCCGACGTTGCCGCTGAGTGCGAATCCGGCTGAATCAGCTGGCGCCTCAGCGCATTCCGCTCCATCGGCTGCGGTAACACGGGTTTCGCAGCCGCCCCGCCCTCATCCTCGCACCACGACAGGAGCACAGCCATGTCCGTGACCGACACCATCGACCGCACCACCACCGCCCCTGACACCACGACGCAGTCCGAGCCGCAGCGCATCACCCCGCGCGTGGCGGCGCGGCTCGTGCCCGGCACCGCCACCGAGGTGCGCATCGACGCGGGCCACCACGCCTTCACGATCGACGAGCCGGAGGCACTCGGCGGCACCGACCTGGGCGCCAACCCGGTGGAGCACCTGCTGGCGGCACTCGGCGCCTGCCAGGTGATCAGCTTCCAGGTCTGGGCCCAGAAGCTCGGGATCGAGGTGGACCACGTGGCGGTCGACCTCAGCGGGGACCTCGACCTGCGCGGCTTCTTCGGCACCGCCGACGACGTGCGCCCCGGGTTCGAGCAGATCGAGGTCGCCGTGCGGCTGGAGGGCCCGGAGGACCGGGAGCGCTACCAGGAGCTGGTGGACGCCGTGGAGGAGCACTGCCCGGTGCTCGACAACCTGCGGGCGACCGTGCCCGTGCGGGGCTCCTTCACGCTGCTCTGACCGAGCCGGCCGGGCTCAGGCGACGCGCTTGAGCTCGGCCGAGGCGTGGCTCGTGACCGGCTGGCCCATGGCGGCCATGTCGAAGGCCCACATCAGGCGCTGCTCGACCAAGCCGTAGAGGCGCTTGCCGGCGGTGTACTCCTTGGCGGCGGGGCTGCGCATGACCCCGTCGGTGGCCAGCTCGATGACGGGCTTGTCCGGGTCCCGGCGGCCGGCATACAGCTCGACGATCCCGGTGTTGTGGGTGAGCAGCAGCTCGATCTCCCCCGAGGGCAGCGGCCTCCAGAACCCCAGCTCAGTGGCCAGCGGCCGCACCATCTGGCCGTCCTCGTCCAGCAGCCAGGTGTGGCTCTGCCACTCCAGGAACGGGCGCTTGTCGTGGGTGCAGATGATCTCCTGCCCGAACCGGACCGACTCGATCGTCGGGTAGCCGACCACGCCGGCACCCTCCCACCTGCCGACGAGCCAGGCGAGGGGCGCCAGCTCGTGGGGCAGGTCCGGGTCGATCTCGAAGGGCATCAGCGCGCGCTGTTCTTCACCCGGTAGACCACGTAGCACGCGAACCAGGTGATGAGCAGCGTGATGAAGATGAGCAGGCCGTCGTAGAAGAGCGTCACGGCCCCGATCGTAGCGATCGCCGCCGCGTGTCCCGGCGACGGGAGGTCACGGCAGGAGCGCCCGGCACACGAGGTAGGCGACGACCCCGTCGAGCAGCACGGTGGTCACTCCGGCGGCGAGCTGCGGACGGGCCGCGACGAGCGCCGGCAGCGCGGTGACGACACGCCGCAGGGCGTGGCTCACCCCGGTGCACACGACGCCGAGCAGCAGCGCCACCCCCCATGGCACCGCGACGGCGACCGACAGGGCCACGGCCAGTCCCGCACCGACCACGAGCTCCAGCGGCAGCAGCCAGGCCCGCAGCGCCTCACCCCGGAGGAGGTGGTCCAGCAGCGCGCCGGCCGCGACCCCGATGACCGCGACGGCCGCCACGCCGTCGCCGTGCGGCAACCGGGACAGCCCGACGAAGCCGACCCCGCTGGCGAGCGCGGCGATGCCGGTCAGGGTCCCGGCCACCGTCGTGACGAGCCGCGGCCGGCCGTCCCGACGCAGGAGCTGGTGCACGAAGGTGAGCAGCACCGCACCGGCGACGGCGGCGGGCACGAGCCGCAGCAGCGGCGCGTCCGCGGTCAGGAAGGCGGCCGCCGCGACGGCGAGCGCGGCGAGCAGCAGGACACCGCTCGTGCCGCGGGGGCTGGGCAGGTCCAGGATCCCCGGCCACCCCCAGGCGAGCACCGCCCCACCGGCGGCGACGACCAGCGCCGCGATCCCGGGGCCGGCATACACCGAGGCGGCGACCAGGCCGGCGGTCACCAGCGCACCCACGACCACCAGGGCCCCGCTGCGCAGGCTGGTGAGTGTCTCCCCCGACCCCCCGGCCGGCTCCGCTGCGGCCGCCTCGCCGCCGTCGAGCTGCTCCGGCATACCGCGCATCATGCCTCACCCCCCGGCGAACGGAGGCAGGACCTCCAGCACCGCGCCCGACTCGACGGCATCCCCGGGAGCCGCGGCGCGCCCGTCCTGCAGTACCGAGGAGACCGGTATGACGTCCCGCAGCCGCGGGTGCGCCCGCACCGCCGCCTCCATCACCTCCGCCACGCTGCCACCGGTGAGCTGCTCGACGTCCACCCCGGCCGCCGCCCGGGCACCGGCCCAGTAGCGGACGGTGACCACAGGGGTGGTGTCCGTCTGCTGGTGAGGACTGCTCGGCATACCGGTCACGCCACTATCCTGCACGGCGTGGCGCGCGTGCTCCTGCTCACCCACCTGCCGACCCGCTCAGCGGAGGTGCTCCCCGCGCTCGGGCTGCTCTCCCACGAGGTGGCCGTGCTCGAGGCCGCACCCACGGCGCTGCTGGACGCGCCCTCCGCCGACGTCCTCCTGCTGGACGCCCGCCGCGACCTCGCCGGGTCCCGGTCGCTGGCCCGGGTGCTGCGCACCGGAGGGCTGTCGGTCCCCCTCCTGGCGGTGCTGACCGAGGGCGGGCTGACCGCGGTGAACGGCGACTGGGGCCTCGACGACGTGCTGCTCGACACCGCCGGTCCCGCGGAGGTGGAGACCCGGCTGCGCCTGGCCGTGAGCCGGGCCGGGGCGGACCCGGACGCGGCCGAGGAACCGATCCGCGCCGGCGACGTCACCATCGACGAGGCGACCTATGCGGCGCGCGTGGGCGGGCGGCTGCTCGACCTGACCTTCACGGAGTTCGAGCTGCTGAAGTACCTTGCCCAGCACCCTGGGCGGGTGTTCACCCGCGAACAGCTGTTGCGCGAGGTCTGGGGCCATGACTACTTCGGCGGTACCCGGACCGTGGACGTCCACGTGCGGCGGCTGCGCGCCAAGCTCGGGCCCGACCGGGAGGCGTTGATCGGGACCGTCCGCAACGTCGGCTACCGCTTCATCCCGGCCACGCCGCACCCCGCACGACTGACGACCCCGTCGGTGGCGAGTCCGGCCGACTGAACCGGGGGAAACGCCACCGACGGGGTCGTCAGTGCCC